>NZ_JBRREB010000037.1:0-46038 GCF_056759995.1 Stenotrophomonas sp. STEN030
TCGGCTCGTCTGTCGGCTGGTACCCGCAGATATCATGTTGACGGTCCCTCCACCCTAGCTCTTACATACCTCGTAGGAGCCGGGAGGAACATACAAGCCATGCTCGGCTGGAGCCTTACCGGGAAAGCCTCTGCCGAGCATGGCTCGGCACTACCCAGCTGTTCCAGGCGACTCCGGCTCCCACTCCGCCTCAAGCGTCTTCAACAACACCGCCGCCTGCGTGCGGCTAATGCATTCAAGCTTCTTCAGCACGGCGGTGACATGCACCTTCACCGTGTTTTCGGCCAGCCCCAGCACGTGGGCGATCTGCTTGTTGAGCAGGCCATCGGCCATGCACAGCAACACGCGGATCTGCTGCGGGGTCAGCCGTGCCAGCCGTGAGGCCAGCAACGCGTCGTGCTCGGAGCGTACCGCTGCCAATGGCGGGAAGCAGGTATCACCGTCCATCACTGCGGCCACTGCCGCACCTATCGACTCCACCGGTGCGGATTTGGGAATGAAGCCGACCGCACCAAACTGCTGTGCGCGGCGGATTACCCGCGGATTGTCATTGGAGGAAATGATGATCACGGGCAAGTCGGGCCTTTCCCCGCGCAGCCACACCAGCGAGGAAAACCCGTGCGCGCCTGGCATGGTCAGGTCAAGCAGGACCAGATCCACATCGGCTTGCTTGGCCACGGTCTCGGTCAAGGCCGAAACACTGGCCACTTCCAGCATCTCGCCCACAGCTCCGCCATCACGCAATGCATGCAGCACGGCGGCGCGGAACAGCGGGTGGTCGTCGGCGACAAGCACCTTGATAAAGCTCATACCGCCAGTCTGGCACGCGCATAGCCCGCCCGCTCTAGCCCTAGTCCCAAATCGCTATTGGTGACCACACGGGCGCTGCCTATCTTCCGCGCTCCCCTACTGCACCGAGGCAACGGATGGCCGTTTTCCCCCTGCGCGCTTCATTTACCGGCCTGCTGATGCTGGCTGCCACACCCGCCGCGCTAGCCAACGACAACTTCACCGCCACTGCCAGCGGGCGCCTGTATTACGAATTCGCCCATTTCGACAACGACGAACGCGGCCCGGCCGAACGTAGCGGCGATGATCTGCGCGCGGCGTGGCTGGGTGTTTCCGGCAAGGTCCACAGCGTGGGCTACAAACTTGAAGCCGACTTCGCCGGCCATCGACCGGTCGCCCGCGATGTCTACCTCACCTACAAGGTCGGCAGCACCCAGCTGACCGTGGGCCAGTTCAAGCAGTTCTATACGCTGGACGACCGCAGCAGCGCCAATCACACTCCCACCATCGAGCGCAGCTTTCTGGTGCAGTCGGTGGGCACGACTTACCGGTTAGGGGTCGGCGCACAGGGAAATCGCGACGGAATCTTCTGGAGCGGCAGCGCTTTCAGCCTGGAAAGCATCGACGTATGGCAGGCGAAGGGCCATGGAATCGGCGGCCGTGCCGGCCTCGCGCCTTGGAGCCAACCCGGCCATGTTCTGCACTTTGGTGTGTCCGGTGCCCGTGAACGCCACAGCCATCCGGGCGCCGATGGTGCCCTGCCGCTGCGTGCTCAGGCCCGTACCACCGGCCACTATGGTGACAACGGTCGCTTGCCGCTGGTGGACTTCCGCAGCGGTCGCGCGGTCACGGTCAACCGCTACAGCTTCGAAACCGCCGGCGTCTCCGGCCCGTGGTCGTGGCAGGCCGAGTACGGTGGCGCCCGCTACAACGATGGTCAGCAACGTGGCGAAATCCAGGCCGGCTATCTGCAGGGCAGCTGGCTGCTCACTGGCGAAGCCCGCCCCTACGACGCCAAGGGCGGCCGTTTTGTCCAGCTGGAGCCGGAGGGTGTCTTCGGCACCTGGGAGCTGGTCGCTCGCTATGACCGCATCAATGGCCGCCAGTGGCCGGCGCAGCAGCGCGATATCACTGCTGAAGCCTGGACCGTGGGCGTGAACTGGTACGCCTGCAAGAACGTCCGACTGATGCTGGACTGGACCGACAGCCGCCGCCGTGATGAACTGCGCGGGCAGACGCTGGACCACACCGGCTTACTGGCCGGCCGCGCACAGCTGCACTTCTAAGCCCCTGCCCGGCGCCAGCTGGCTGGCGCTTCGCACACAAGAAAATAATTTTCACGTATTCTCCACCTTTCGCCCCAATAGCCACCCATAATCCCGGGTGACCACGGCAAGAGGTAGGATTCGTGCAGGAAAATTACTTTCATTCCGAAGCAGTTCTAGACGGCAAGGGCCTCCCCAGCGGTGGCCCGTGGACGCCGGCATCGCTTGCGACCGCCGCACCGTCCATTCTCGAAGAGCAACTCAGCCTGCCCGCCGCGGTACTCAGCGCCTCGGCGCTGCAGCACAACCTGCAGTGGATGCGTCAGTTTGCGCAGGCCTATGGCTGCCAGCTGGCGCCGCATGGCAAGACCACCATGAGCCCTGCGCTGTTCCGCATGCAGCTTGATGCCGGCGCCTGGGGCATCACTCTGGCCACCGCGCCGCAGACCGTGGCTGCCCATGCCGAAGGCGTGCAGCGCGTGCTGCTGGCCAATCAGCTGGTCGGCAAAGGCAACTTCGAACTGATCGCCTCTCTGCAGCAGAGTGATCCGGGCTTCTGGTTTGCCTGTGTGGTGGACTCGGCCGCCAATGTGGCTGCGCTGGGCAGCTACTTCAGCGCGCGCGGGCAGCAGATAAAGGTATTGCTGGAGATTGGTCTGGCTGGTGGCCGTACCGGCGTGCGCGATGACGCGCAGGCGCAGGCCGTACTGGCTGAAATTGCACGTTGGCCGGAAGCGGTCGCGCTGGTCGGCGTGGAGGTCTATGAAGGTGTGGCCGGCGACGAGGCCGGTGTACGCGCCATGCTGCAGCGCAGCCTTGCGCAGTGGCTGGCGATCCGCGCCAACGGCGGCTTCCGTCAGTTGCCGGCCATCCTCAGCGGCGCCGGTTCGGCGTGGTTCGACGTGGTCGCAGAAGAATTCTCCGTGCTTGCCAATGATGCGGATGCGCAGATCGTGCTGCGCCCGGGCTGCTATCTCAGCCACGACGTTGGCATCTACCGGCAGGCGGCCGAGCGCATCCACGCCAGCAACCCGGTTGCGCGTGAGATGGGCAGCAGCCTGCAGCCGGCATTGCGGCTGTGGGCCTATGTGCAATCACGGCCGGAGCCGGGCAAGGCCATCATCGGCCTGGGCAAACGCGATGCGGCCTTCGATGCCGGCTTGCCGGTGCCTGCGCTGCACTATCGCCCCGGCAATGCAGCGCCGAGCGCCGCCGCCGCGCATTGGAAGGTCACCGCGATGATGGACCAGCACGCCTTCCTCGAGCTGCAGGCCGACGATGACCTGCAGGTAGGCGACATGCTCTGTTTCGATATTTCCCACCCCTGCCTGACCTTCGACAAATGGCGCCACCTGCTGGTGGTCGATGACGCACACCGCGTTGTCGGCGCTGTTTCCACGCAGTTCTAACCGCTTCCATCGAGCCTGTACGCATGACCGACGGTAATCTGCTGTTGATCTACGCCGCATTGTCGATCCTTGCACTGATCGTGCTGATCGCCCGCTTCCGACTCAATCCCTTTATCAGTGTCACCTTGGTATCGGTAGGCTTGGCGCTGTTTGCCGGCATGCCCGCACCGGAGATTCTGCCGGCCTATGAACAAGGCGTCGGCAAGACACTGGGGCATATCGCGCTGATCGTCGCGTTGGGCACCATGCTCGGCAAAATGATGGCCGAGTCCGGTGGCGCCGAGCGCATCGCGCGTACCTTGATCGCCCGTTTCGGCGTCAAAAATGTGCACTGGGCGATGATGCTGATCGCTTTCTGCGTGGGCTTGCCGATCTTCTTCGAAGTCGGCTTCGTGCTGCTGATCCCGATCGTGCTCAATGTCGCCCGCCGCACCGGCGTGCCGCTGCTGTTGGTCGGCCTGCCAATGGTGGCCGGCTTGTCGGTGGTACACGGTCTGGTGCCGCCGCACCCGGCGGCGATGTTGGCCGTGAATGCCTATGGCGCCGATGTCGGCCGCACCGTGTTCTATTCCCTGTTGATCGGTTTGCCGACCGCCGCCGTCGCCGGCCCGATATTCGCCAAGTTCGTCGCGCCACGGGTCAAGCTACCCGCGCACAACCCGATGGAAGCAGCGCTGCTGGACGAAGGCCATGGCCGCATTCCCGACGAGCAGCTGCCCAGCTTCGGCATCACCCTGGCCACCTTGTTGCTGCCTGTAGTGCTGATGCTGCTTGGCGGCTGGGCCGACCAGATCGCAACACCCGGCTCGCCCCTCAACCACGGTCTGCGCTTCATCGGCCATTCGGTGGTGGCGCTGCTGCTGGCGACCCTGATGAGCTTCATCACCCTGGGCCTGATGCGCGGCTTCAGCCGTGAGCAGATCCTCAAGTTCACCCAGGAATGCCTGGCACCTACCGCCGCGATCACCTTGCTGGTGGGTGCTGGCGGCGGCCTCAACGGCATCCTCGTGCACACCGGCGTCGCCGCCGAGATCATCGGCCTGTCGCAGCGCTTCGAGCTGTCGCCACTGCTGATGGGCTGGACCATGGCCGCGCTGATGCGTATCGCCACCGGCTCGGCAACCGTGGCGATGACCACCGCCTCCGGTATCGTCGCGCCGATCGCTGCTGCCATGGGCTACGCCCACCCTGAATTGCTGGTGCTGGCCACCGGTGCCGGCTCGGTGGTGCTGTCACATGTCAATGACGGTGGCTTCTGGCTGGTGAAGGAATACTTCAACATGACTGTCGCCCAGACCTTCAAGACCTGGACGGTGCTCGAAACCCTTATTTCCGTCATCGCCCTGTCCTTGGTGATGGCCCTGTCCATGGTGCTTTGAACATGTCGCAGAATACGTTCGATATCGTCTATGAGCTGCGCCAGCGCCAGCACGAATTCAGCCCGGTGGAAGCGCGCATTGCCGCGGCCATCCTCGCCGACGTGGATGCCGCCGCGCAGTACGGGGTCAGCGAGCTGGCCGAACGCGCCGAAGTCAGCGCCGCCGCCATTTCGCGCTTCGCCAAGGCACTGGGCTGCGAGCATGTGCGCGAACTGCGTGCACGACTGGCCTCTGCCAGCGCGGTGGGCAAGCGCTTCCTGGAGCAGCAGAATGCGCCGCCGGTGTCCGCCCTGTACGCGCAGATCTGCGATGACATCCAGGAAAGCCTGCGCCACAACATCGCCAACCTGAAAGAAGACGTGGTGCAGAGTCTGGCTGACGCACTGTGCAAGGCGCGGATGATCCACATCTTCGGCCTGGGCGGCTGCTCCACCGTATTCGCACAGGAACTGCAGAGTCGCCTGGTGCGGTTCGGCCGCCCGGTCTCGGCCTGCAGCGATGCGTTGATGATGAAAATCATCGGCGCCACGCTGGGGCCGGAAGATCTGGTATTGGTGCTGTCGGTCAGCGGCATCACCCCGGAAATCGTCTCCGCCGCCGATATCGCCCGCACCTACGGCGCCCGCATCGGAGCCATTACCCAGGCCGGCACCGCCTTGGCCGAACGCAGTGACTGGCTGCTGCCGATCCAGATCGAGGAAACCGATTTCGTGTTCAAACCTTCCGCGTCGCGCTACGCAATGATGCTGGCGATCGACGTGCTCGCCACCACCACCGCACTCAGCGATGCCAACGCCAACCACGAGCACCTGCGCCGCATCAAGCTGGCGCTGGATCGCCATCGCGGCGGTGATTCGCGCCTGCCGCTGGGTGACTGATCCATGCATGATTTTTTGATACGCAATGCCCTGATCTTCGATGGCAGCGACCAAGCCGGCGTGCAGGGTGATGTGGCCATCAATGCCGGGCGTATCGTCGCGGTCGGCCAACTTGGCGACGCGGCGGCAGCAAATGTGGTTGACGCACAGGGCCTGGCCTTGGCACCGGGCTTCATCGACGTGCATACCCATGACGACCTTGAAGTGATCCGCAACCCGGACATGCTCAGCAAGCTGTCGCAGGGCGTGACCACGGTGGTGGTCGGCAACTGCGGCATCAGCGCCAGCCCGGTACAGATCCGCGATCAGGTGCCGGACCCGATGAACCTACTGGGCGACGCCGAGGATTTCCGCTACGCGGATTTCGCCAGCTACCGCAAGGCGGTGGAGCTCGCCGGCCCTGCAACGAACGTAGCCGCACTGGTCGGCCACACCGCATTGCGCCAGAACCATATGGACCGGCTCGACCGTGCCGCCAGCGACACTGAGATCAGCGCGATGCGGGCACAGCTGCGCGACAGCCTCGCTCAAGGTGCATTGGGACTGAGCAGCGGCCTGGCCTATGCCTCGGCCTTCAGCGCACCGTCTTCGGAAGTGGATGCGTTGGCTGCGGAGCTGCCGCGCAATGGCCTGTATGCCACGCATCTGCGCGACGAATTCGGCGGCATCCTTGATGCGATGGAAGAAGCCTTCCACGCCGCACGTGCACCGCAGGCTGCAGTGCGCGTCTCGCACCTCAAGTGCGCCGGCATCGACAACTGGGGCCGCAGTGGCGAAGTGCTGGCCAGCCTGCATGCCGCCTCGGCAACCCAGGATGTCGCCTGCGACTGCTATCCCTACGCCGCCAGCGCTTCGACCTTGGATCTGAAACAGGTCACCGATGCCTTCGACATCCTGATCACCTGGTCCGAGCCCGAGCCTGATCAGGGCGGCCGCCTGTTGGCCGCGATCGCCGCCGATTGGAATGTCTCGTTGATGGATGCCGCGATCCGTCTGCAACCAGCCGGTGCTGTCTACCACGGCATGGACGAGGCCGACGTCCGCCAGATCCTCGCCCATCCGTTGACCATGATCGGCTCGGATGGTTTGCCACGCGATCCGCGTCCGCATCCGCGGCTATGGGGGACTTTCCCGCGCGTGCTTGGCCATTACGCCCGCGATGAGCAGTTGTTCCCGCTGCATACCGCCGTGCACAAGATGACTGGCCTGCCCGCGTCGCGCTTCGCGATGGGCGCGCGCGGCTTCATCCGTGCCGGCTGGTACGCCGACCTGGTGCTGTTTGACCCGGCACGGGTACGCGACACCGCCAGTTTCCACGACCCGATCCGCGCCGCCGATGGCATCAACGCAGTCTGGGTCAACGGCTGCCTGAGCTACGACGGCAAGCAGGTCATTGCCCGCGCCGGCCGCTTTGTCTGCCCCGAGGCTGCACCAGCAGCCTGAGTTGCAACCGCTGTACTTATATAAGGAATACCGATGAGTGACATCAAACGCTATGGCGCCGAAGGCGGCGTTGGCCAAGGCAAGCAGCACATGCCGTTCTCGCGCGCGGTCGAAGCCGACGGCTGGCTGTTCGTGTCCGGACAGGTACCGATGCGCAACGGCGAACTGGTCGCCGGCACCGTGACCGAGCAGTCGCACGTGGTCATCGGCAACGTACTGGAGATCCTGGCCGAAGCCGGCTACGGCCCCGAGCATGTCGTGCGCTGCGGCGTATGGCTGGACGACGCCCGCGACTTCTACGCCTTCAATGGCGTGTTCAAGCATTACTTCGGCGACAACCCGCCGGCCCGCGCCTGCGTGGAAAGCCGCATGGTGGTGGACTGCAAGGTGGAAGTGGATTGCGTGGCCTACAAGCGCCCGCAGCGCGACTGATGCACCTGCAACGCTCGTCAGGGACACGCTTCGCTGTAGTGCCGAGCCATGCTCGGCTGGGGCCTTATCGGTAATGCCTCTGCCGAGCATGGCTCGGCACTACACCTGGATTGCTGGGAAAGCCTCTGCCGAGCATGGCTCGGCACTACGTTGCTGCGGCATTACCGGTAAAGCCTCTGCCGAGCATGGCTCGGCACTACACCTCTCCATGCACCGATCTGGCCCTTATGCCGGTCCAGTGCCAATAGGCCCGGTTGCTATTGTGCGTAAGGAACGACAAAGTTCGCCCTTCGCTGGTGTAAGGTCCCCACCCCTATGATTCAACTTGACGCCGTACAGACGGTCGCCTTCGCGGGCTTGACCCTGTTCGCCGGCTACGCATTGTGCCGTGCCATCCCCTTTTTCCGCCGCTACAACCTGCCTGAACCGGTGGTTGGCGGCCTGCTGGTGGCATTGGCCGTATGGTGGGCGCATGGTCAGCAGACCACCCTGTTCACACTCGACACCACCCTCAAGACCCCACTGATGGTGGCGTTCTTCACCACGCTGGGCATCAATGCCAGCGTGCGGCTGCTGCGGGTCAGCGGCAAGCAAGTGATGTTGTTCCTGCTGATCGGCAGCATCTTCGCGGTGCTGCAGAACCTGATCGGCATCAGTGTGGCCAAGATGTTCGGCCTGAACCCGATGTTCGGCGTGCTGGCCGGCTCGGCCACCCTGACCGGTGGCCCGGCCACCGGCCTGGCCTTCGCCGGGCATTTCGAGCAGGCCGGTCTGGTCGGCGCGGAAAGCCTGGCGGTGACGGCGGCAATGGCCGGCATCATCTGCGGCGGTCTGGTTGGCGGCCCGGTGATCACCGTGCTGATGCAGCGTTTCAAAGTCAGCCATCCCAGCCAGAAGGCGACCGGCGCGCAACTGGGCGAGGACGAAGCCGTAACCGTGCGCTATCCCAGCGAATCGGCACGTGAGTTCGACGCGCTCAAGAGCATCGTCGTGCTGCTGATGGCGATGTGGCTGGGCGTGTGGGTGGGCAAGGGCTTCGAAGGCATCGGCCTGACCCTGCCAACCTATATCGGCGCGATGCTGGTCGGCGCCGTCATCCGCAACATCGATGATTTCACCGGCTGGATCAAGCTGTCGGTACCGACTACCGATCTGATCGGCAATATCAGCCTGGCCTTGTTCCTGGCCATCGCGCTGATGGATCTGAAACTGTGGGAACTGGCTGGAATGGGCCTGCCCTTGCTGGTCAACCTGATCATCCAGGTGTCGGTGGTGGCGCTGTTCGCAGTGCCGATCTACTGGCTGATGGGCCGTGACTACGACGCGGCGGTAATGGGCGGTGGCTTCATCGGCTTCATGCTCGGCACCACCGCCAATGCGATGGCCGTGATGCGGCGGCTGGCACAGCGCTACGGGCCGGCGCCGCGCGCCTTCCTGGTGGCACCGTTGGTGGGCGCGTTCTTCATCGACTTCATCAATGCACTGATCATCACCGGATTCCTCAACTTCTGGCCGCACTAAGCCGCCGGTTCCGTGCGCCATACCCGTGCCTTGTGCGCGGGTTGGCGCGACAATGAGGCCTCACCTGCCCTGTACTGTTCTGCTGATGACATCCAACGCTGCGCCCCACGTTTCTTCCAGTCATGACCTCGTCGTCATCGGCGCTGGCGTGGTGGGCCTGGCCACCGCTTATGCCGCAGCAAAACGCGGCTGCTCGGTGTTGCTGCTGGATCGCAATGCTGGCCCGGCACTTGGCACTTCGTTCGCCAATGGCGCACAGCTCAGCTACGCCTATACCGACGCCATGGCCGGCCCGGCGACCTGGGCACAACTGCCGGAAATGGCCTTCGGCCGCAACGGGCCGTTCCGCACGCGCTGGTCGGCCGATCCGGATTTCCTGCGCTGGGGGCTGGCTTTCCTGCGTCAGGCCAACACGGCAGGACTGCAGCGCAACACCCTGGCCACACTGGAACTGGCACTCGAATCGCGCCAGGCCATGCAGGCCCTGCTGCAACATCACGCCATCGATTTCGACCACGAGGTCTCCGGCAAGCTGCACCTCTACCCGTCCGCCGAGGGCGTGCAGGGAGCGGCGTCAATGATCGCGCTCAAGCGCAGCTACGGCGTGCAGCAACATCTGGTCGATGCAGCCGAAGCCACCGCCATCGAACCTGCGCTCAGCGGCGCACCGTGGTTGGCTGGCGGAGTTTATTCACCCGAGGAAGAAGCCGGCGATCCCTACCGCTTCAGCCAAGGTCTGCTGCAGATCCTGCAGCAGCAATACGGCGTGCAGGCACTGTTCGACTTCGATACGCAGTCACTGCGCCGTGCTGATGGCCGCTGGCAGTTGCAGGCCGGCGATGGCCGCAAGCTGCAGGCACAACGTGTGGTGGTTTGCGCCGGTATCGACAGCTCGGCGCTACTCAAGTCGCTGCGCTTACGCATGCCGGTGATGGCGATCAAGGGCTATTCCTTCACCGCACCATTGGGCGCCAATGCACCCAAGGTCAGCATCACCGACACCAAGCGCAAGCTGGTGTTCTGCCGCTTGGGCGAGCGCATCCGCGTTGCCGGCTTGGCCGACCTCAACGACTGGAACCCTGCACCTGAGCCGGCGCGACTGGCAACACTGATCGCACAGGCACGCGCCTCGCTGCCTGAGGCAGCCGACTACGATCACATTGAAAGCAGCTGGGCCGGCCTGCGCCCGGTCACGCCATGGACCTCGCCGATCATCAAGAACCTCGGCGATGGTCTGGCCTGCAACATCGGCCACGGCATGCTCGGCTGGACGCTGGCGATGGGCAGTGGCGAACGCGCGGTACAGCAGTTGCTGGGCACGCCCTGAGCCAACTCAGCTTTCGCTGATCTGGTCCATGCGGATGCGGTTGGCGAACAGCGAGAACGCCAATGCGCCGGCAAGGCCATTGGCGCGGTTGATCCACTGCGGCAACCAACGCGGCGGTGCCAGCACTCCGGCCTCGAACAGCGGCGTCAGCGTCTGTGCGTCTTCCAGCGTCATCTTGCCGGCGAACAGCCATCGGCAGGTCTGCAGCTGCTCATCGCGCAGCATCTGTCGGAAGAAGGTGTGCACCGATACCAGCCCGCGCAGATACACGGTGTCCTTGGTGAAGGCTGCTCCGCCCGTAGTCGGAACGCCACGGAACACGCGCTGTGCCGAGGAAAAACTTTCCTCGGCGGTCTGCCCTGCGCCACGGAAATAATTGAAGACCTCGATGAAGTCGGCACCATCGCGCGCCATCGCAATCGCCTCGATGCGCAGGCTGATGCGCTTGAGTCGCTGGATGTCGATGCTGCCGGTGATCTGCTCGGCAAACGTCGCCAGGCCTTCCTGGGTCGCGGTGATACGCGGCGAAGACAGCGCCAGGCTGGGCAATACCACTTGATCACGACCGTTGAGCGCGGTCAGCGAATGCACCAGCGCCTCATGGTGGTAGAGCTGTGCACGGTCGTAGGCACTGAAGGTGGCGCGGGTGCGCAGGCGGATGCGGGTCGCGCCGGCGGCAGCCTTGGCAATCAGTTCCGGGTCCAGCTCCACGGTGATCATGCGCCCGGCGAAGAATTCATCCAGGTCGCTCTGCAGCATCAGCTGCAAGGCCGTGGCCGATACCGGCACCTGTTCTTCCGGCGCCAGCAACTCATGGTCCAGTTCCTGCGCGATCTGGATGAAATGCCGTGCTGCGTCGCGCGTAGTCGGCCCATTACCCGGCATCGGTTGCTCGGGCACGCCGAACAGCTGGGTGGAATAGTCGTCCACAGCGCGCGTTCCCAGGCCTTCCAACAGGCTGGCGGCCAGATCCCAACTGCGCGCCGAATCCTGGATGTAACTGCCCAGCGGATGACTCGCATCCACCGCTTCCATCACCGCGGCCAATTCGCGCCGCGTTTCGCTGAAGTCGAGCTTGGGGTAGTCCACCTGCGGTAGCAGCGGGTTGCCACGCGCCACACTTTCCAGAAACGGCGCCTGCGTGTTTGCCGGCCAGCTGGTCAGGCTCAACAGACGGATGCCTTTGACCGCCGCCACCATCCGCGCATCCAGCGCGGCGTGATGGCTGATGGCTGGATCGTTGTGGGTATCAACTGCAGCCATGTCTGCCTCGTTCAAATCAGGTAATAAAACGCGGCCATCGCGCTCTTGTAGGAGCGGCGTAAGCCGCGAAGCCACAACCGCGTCAACGCTGCGAACAGCTTACCCCTCCCCAACCCGTCCGGCCCGAAGGCATGGCCTTCGGTCGTTCATCAGGCCGCGCGCCAGTGGCGCGCAAGCGGGCCTTCTTCACCCCCGTTGCTACGCAAAAGGGAGGGAGCCGAAGCGGCAAACGGCTTCAGCGCCGCTTGCCTTTGTTTATTGGCCGCCACTGCGCACCGCGCCCGGTATGTTTGCGCTCGGTGGCCTGCTCGGCCTGACGCTGCGCCAATTTTGCTGCTGCCAGCGCTACTTCTTCGCGCAGCTTGAGATAACTCTCCAGCCGGCTTTCGTCGATATCGCCGCGCTCGATGGCTTCCTGCACCGCACATCCCGGCTCACTGTGATGCGAGCAGTTACGGAATTTGCATTGCGTGGTCAGTTCTTCGATATCGGCGAAGCCACCTTCGGAAAGGGTTTCCTCACCGGTCGGCTTGAGCTCACGCATGCCGGGTGTATCGATCAGGCAGGCGCCGTAGGGCAGCGACATCAGCGCGCGATGGGTGGTGGTATGGCGACCGCGCGAATCATTGCTGCGCACTTCATTGGTCTTCATCCGGTCCTCGCCCAACAGCGTGTTGGTCAAGGTGGATTTGCCGGCGCCGGAAGAACCCACCAGCACCACCGTATTGCCCGGGCCCAGCCACGGCAGCAGGGCGGAGACGCTTTCCGGGTCCTTGCCGTTGATCGCCAGCAGCGGAATCTGCTGCGCGGCCAGATCTTCCAGCACCGCCAATGCGTCTTCGCTGTATTCGGTCTGGTCGGCCTTGGTCAGCACCACCACCGGTGATGCACCACCGCCACCAACCAGCAGCAGATAGCGCTCGATGCGGCGCGGATTGAAGTCGGCATCCAGACCGCAGACGATGAATACCGTATCGATATTGGCCGCGATCACCTGCTGGTGATAATGCTCACCGGCGGCACCGCGCTTGATCGAGGTATGCCGCGGCAGCAGCGCAACGATGCGCTTGCCGTCCAGCAGCACCCAGTCACCTACCGCCGCACGCTCATGGCTGGGAAAACGCGGCCGCTGCCATTCCGGCGGCGACTCGGTCTTGAGGCTGTTGTCGGGCGCATCGGCGACCACGTAGCCGGACCGGTGCTGCTCGATCACCCGCCCCGGACGGGCCTGCGGGTGGGCGGCAAAGGCTTCCTGCCATTGCGGGTCCTCGGGGGCACCGGGCCAGGGCCAGCCGATATGGCGCAGCGAATCGAAGTCGATGGAATCAGTCATTGGGGGATTCTACCGGGGCGGGGCTTGGCGCCGGGAATCCGCCGTGGTCAGCAGCAGAACCAAGGCAGATCAAGAACACCCCTCCCCGGCCCTCCCCTTGTCTGCGCCAACGGGAGGGAGCCAAACGCCCCTCCCTTGCGCGCAGCGCATAGGAGGGTTGAGGAGGGGTGCCTTTGCCCTTGCTTCAGCAGTTGCTTTTACCTGCAACCAATCCCCAATCCAGGCCCCCTGCTGCCGGCCCACAACCCCCCGCCCCGCAGCGCAACAATTCAGCTACCATGCGAAGTCCATGCCCTTGATGGCCCTGAGAAAATGTCAAGCCCTGTCAAACCGCTAGCCACCCGTGAACGCCTGTCTGAAGTCCGCTACGAAATCCGTGGTGAACTGGCCCGACGAGCGCGGGAGTTGGAGGCCCAGGGCCGCAAGCTCATCAAGCTCAATATCGGCAACCCCGGCGCGTTCGGGTTCCGTGCGCCAGCCCATCTGCAGCACGCCATCGCCGATGACATGGGTCGCACTGATCCCTACACCCACCAGCAGGGTCTGCCGGTCGCCCGTGAAGCCATCGCCGCCGCCTACGCCCGTCGTGGTGCGCCCGATGCAGTGGCTGACCGCGTGTTTCTGGGCAATGGCGTATCCGAGCTGATCGACCTGTCGCTGCGCGCCCTGCTCAACCCGGGCGACGAAGTGCTGGTGCCCTCGCCGGATTACCCGCTGTGGTCGGCTGCCACCATCCTCAACGATGGTCGCCCGGTGTATTACCGCTGCCGTCCGGAAAACGGCTTCCTGCCCGATCCGATGGAGATGGAAGCACTGGTGTCCTCGCGTACCCGCGCTATCGTGCTGATCAACCCGAACAACCCAGTCGGCGCCAGCTACCCGCGCGAGCTGCTGGAAAAAATCGTCGCCATTGCCCGCAAGCACAACCTGTTGCTGCTGGTGGACGAAATCTACGACCAGATCCTGTACGACGGCACGCAGTTCCAGCCGGTCGCACCGCTGGCCGGCGATCACCCCTGCCTGACCTTCAGCGGCCTGAGCAAGGTGCACCGCGCCTGCGGTTGGCGCGTGGGCTGGATGCTGCTGTCCGGTGCCGGTGAGCAGCTGGGCGAATTCCGCGCCGCACTCGACCTGCTCAGCGCCCTGCGCCTGTGTGCCAACGTGCCCGGCCAGTACGCCATCGAAGCCGCGGTCAACGGCCCAGATACGATCTCTGAACTGTGCAGCCCCGGCGGCCGCCTGTACGAAACCCGCCGCGCGGTGATCGAGGCCTGTGAGGCCAGCGAGCATCTGTCGCTGGTGGTGCCCTCGGGCGCGCTGTACGCCTTCCCGGCGGTGATCGGCCCTGCCGCACAAGGCTTCGACGACCACGACTTCGCTCTGCAGCTGATGGAAGAAGAAGGCGTGCTGGTGGTGCCGGGTTCCAGCTTCAACGTGCCCTACCGCAACCACTTCCGCGTGACCCTGCTGCCCGAGGCCAGCGTGATGCGCGAGGTGTTCGGCCGCATCGACAAGCTGCTTAGCCGACGCGCCGAGGCGGTCACCAAGGTCGTGCAGCTCAAGCCACGCAGCGCGGTGGGCTGATTGGCCTTGATCAGCGAAACCACAGCCACCTCCACGTCTTACCTGGCGCTCGGCGACTCCTACACCATCGGTGAAGGCGTCGCCCAAGCCGGTACCTGGCCGTTCCAGCTCGCCGCCGCGCTACGCGCACAAGGCATCAAGCTGGACGACCCACAGGTCATCGCCACCACCGGCTGGACCACCGACGAGCTGGCTGCCGCCGTCGACGCCGAAGCCCCGCAAGGGCCGTACGCACTGGTGAGCCTGTTGATCGGGGTCAACAACCAATACCGCGGGCGGCCGTTGGCCGAGTACCGGCAGCAGTTCGAGCAACTGCTGCAGCGCGCGATCGCGCTGGCCGGCGAAGACCCGCGGCGGGTGCTGGTGCTGTCCACGCCGGACTGGGGCTTCACCCCGTACGCGCAGCAGAACGGTCGCGATGCGGCCCAGGTCGCCCGCGAGATCGACGATTTCAACGCCGCCGCACATGCTTGCTGCGGCGACTATGGCGTGGCCTTTGTCGACATCACCCCGACCAGCCGCGATGGTGGCGAAACCGTGGAAATGCTGGCCGATGATGGCCTGCACCCTTCGGCCGCCATGTACCAGCGCTGGGCGCAGCTGGCGCTGCCGGTCGCTGCTGAGCTGCTCAACCCAACGTCGGCCGCTTGAACCGCCCGCAAGCCACCCCGGCAATGGCCGGCGAACGCGCGCGCGCGATTGCCCAGGCTTTCGCACCGCAACGGTTCTGGAACCATCGCGGCGACTATTACTACGCTCTGCTGAAGCTGCGCAGCGACCCGCTCTATCCCGGCGTGCTCGACGCGCTGCGCGGCAGCAGCGCGCCGTTGCTCGACATGGGCTGCGGCCTGGGCCTGCTGGCCCATGCGCTGCGTCAGGACGGGCAGCACATGGCCTATCTGGGCGTGGACAGCGACACCTCCAAGATCCAACGCGCCACCACCGCAACCAACCGAAGCAACCTGAACGACGCCAGCTTCGCCCCGATCGACCTACTGGCAGAATTGCCGGCCCATCAGGGCAGCGTCGCCATTCTCGACGTACTGCAATACCTGCCTGCGGCCGCCCAGCCGGGGCTGCTGCAGCGTGCGGCGGCGATGCTGAGTGCCGATGCACGGCTGGTGATCCGCATGACCGTGGCTGACGGCAGCCGCCGCAGCGGCGTCTCACGGGTGGCCGACCGCGCCGCCAACCTGATTGGCTGGATGCGCTCGCGCCCACGCGACTACCTGGATGTGGACGCTGTACGTGCCCATTTGCAGCAGGCCGGGCTGACCGTCAGCCTCACCCCGCTGTACGGCAACACCCCATTCAACAACTGGCTGCTGGTCGCCGAACGCGGTTGAACCACGGTCAAGCCGTTTGCACCGATAATGGTGCCATTCCCTGCCGGCCCAACCGGGCTGGCGCAGCAACGAGATTCCCGTGAAGAAGACCTATAGCCTCGCCATCGAAGGCAAGCACCCCGACCGCCTGCTGGAAGCCAGCAAGCACGACATCCGCAAGTACACCAAGCGTGAGCGCGGCAAGGCACTGCCGGCCGGCGCCGATTCCTGGGGTTTCGACAGCAAGCTGGGCGTGGACGAAGCCTCGGCCAAGCCGGTGGGGTATGACGAGCTGTTCCGCGCAATCGACGCGCTGGTAGCCGCTGGCAACACCCAGTTCTACGTCGAAGTGCTCAGCAAGACCGCCAAGCGCAGCCCGCGCCCGGTAGCCGACGCAGCCCCGGCAGCAGAGACCGATTTCGAAGATTGATCGCCCAAGCCCCTGTGCCAAAGGCAAAAGGGGCTTGTTGTAGTGCCGAGCCAAGCTCGGCAAGGGCCTTCCAGGCCATCCATTTGCGTGCAGGAACAGATGTGGGAGCGGCGTAAGCCGCGAAATCGGCACCATTGGAATCACCGACTGGTCCGCAATCTGCCGGATCTTGGGCTTCGCGGCTTACGCCGCTCCTACAGACGCTTGGCCGGTAAGGCCTCTGCCGAGCATGGCTCGGCACTACAGATAACGCCCCAGCCGGCTGTGGCCCTCTCAGGACCCGGCTTTTTCCGCCGCCGCAGCACGCGCGCGGTCTTTCTTGCTCGGCCTGCGGCCCTTGATGCCGCCATTGTCATCGGCAACCACGCTTGCCACCGGCGCGGCCTGCGTAGGCTCAAAGCCCTCAATCACTTCGGTCGTGCCCTGCAGCCCATGGCGTTTGCAGATCAAACGCCAATGCGCCATCGCCGCCGAATCGACAAAACTCAGCGCCAGTCCCTTCTCCCCCGCCCGCCCGGTGCGGCCGATGCGGTGCAGGTAATCCGCTGGCGCACGCGGCAGGTCGTAATTCACCACCACCGGCAAGCGCGTGATATCGATGCCGCGCGCAGCCAGGTCGGTCGCGACCAGCACCCGCGTTTGACCATCCTTGAAATCCTGCAGCATGCGGAAGCGACGGCCTTGCGACAGCTCGCCGTGCAGCGCCTGCGCATTGATATCGGCTTTGCGCAGCTGTGACGCCAAACGGTCGCCGTCACGGATGCTGCCGACAAATACCAATACCTGCTGCCACTGCGGATCTTCCAGCAAGGACAGCAGCAACTCAGCACGCCGGGAGCTATCGACATGGATGGCACGCTGCTCGATATCTGGCGCTGATTGCTCGCCGATTTCCAGCCGCTGCGGCTCATGCAGGCCCGCTGCAGCCAATGCCTGGATATCGGCTGCAAATGTGGCCGAGAACAAGGCGGTCTGCCGCTTCACCGGCAACTCGGCCAGGATCTGCCGCAGCTCATCGCCGAAGCCCAGCTCCAGCAGACGGTCGGCCTCATCCAGCACCAGCATCTGCACCTGCTTCAATGACAGGGCGTTGTGCGCCAGCAGATCCAACAAGCGCCCCGGGGTCGCCACGACGATGTCGGCGCCACCGCGCAGCGACATCATCTGCGGATTGATCGACACACCACCGACCGCACAGACCAGATGCGGGCGACGCGGCAACTCGCGGCCCAAGGTGGTGAACACATCGCTCACCTGCATGGCGAGTTCGCGGGTCGGCACCAGTATCAGCTGGGCCAATACGCGCGGCTTGCGTGGCGTTGCCATGAAGAAGCGTTGCAGCGCCGGCAGCACGTAGGCGGCAGTCTTGCCTGAACCGGTGGGCGCCAGCGCGACCACATCACGGCCCTTCAACAGCAAGGGCACGGCCTGCTGCTGGATCGGCGTTGGCGCCAGATAACCGGCCTGCTGCAAGGCCTGCTGCAGCGCTGGCAGCACGTAGGGAGACAGGCCGAGTTGGGAGAAAGGCATGATGCGGTTCCAGAACGCCGCGCGATGGCGGGGAGGCGAGTCTACGCTGTTGTCTGCGGCAGGCGGGCGCGCAGACCACGGGCATGCAGCTGCTGCAGCACGGCTTCGATGATGGCCAGATTGTGGCCGTGGGCGGCACCTTCATGCAGCAGGACGATGGCGCCAGGCGCCAGATCCGGTGCAATCCGTGCGACCACACCCTCCGGCGTGCAGTTCACGCCGTCGTAGCCACGCGCACTCCAGCCAATCCGCGCCAGCCCATGGCGCTTGAGCGCGACAGCCACAAACGGGTTGGTCATGCCGACCACCGAGCGATACCAGCGCGGCGGCGCCCCGGCGATGGCGGTCAGCACCTGCTGGCAGTGGCCGATTTCACGTGCCATCTGCACCGGACCCAGCGCCCAGAAGCGTGCCTGCGGGTGTGAATGGCTGTGATTACCAAGGTCATGGCCCCGCCGCAGCACCTCGTGCACCAGCTCCGGGCGGGCCTGCGCGCGCTCGCCGACCATGAAAAAGGTGGCTTTGGCGTCATGCTGATCGAGCAGATCGAGCACCGCCAGCGTCTCCAAGGAGGGGCCGTCATCAATTGTCAGCCACACGTCCCGGCCGGGCGCGCGACTGGTAACCGGCGCGTAAAAGCGGCTGTTGGGAAGGAATACCGGTACTACGAACAAAGCGTGACTGAGCAGCAACAAGGGCAAACCCCACATCCAGCCCAACCGCCACCACAGCAGTGCAACCAGCAATTGCGAGACAAGCAGCCAGGGCAACCAACGCCAAGGGTGTACGGGAATGCGATGCAGGGTTTCCGGGGCAGTCATTCCCTATGATGCCATGCAGCGTAGAATCAGCTGGTCTACGACCACTTATACGAGTTCACGATGTCCCTGGACCCCGCCCTGCGTTCGCGCATTGAATCCATCCTCGGCGCCGACCGCGTCGTCCTGTTCATGAAGGGCCAGCCGACCATGCCGCAGTGCGGCTTCTCGGCCAAGGCTGTTGGCGCGCTGCAGGACCTGGGCGTGCAGTTCGGCCACGTCAACGTGCTGGCCGACCAGGAAATCCGTGAAGGCATCAAGGCCTACGGCGACTGGCCGACCATTCCGCAGCTGTACGTGGACGGCGAACTGATCGGCGGCAGCGACATCATCCTGCAGATGGCCAGCAGCGGCGAACTGAGCAGCCTGCTCGGCCTGGCTGCGCCGGACCGCACCCCGCCGTCGATCACCGTCACCCCGGCCGCGGTTGAAATGCTCAAGGGCGCACTGGCCGACTCGCCCGGCGCTGCCCTGCAGCTGAGCATCGACGCCAGCTTCCAGCCGAACTTCCAGCTGGCCCCGTTCGACGACAATGCCATCGCTGCCGAATCCAACGGCCTGCGCGTGCAGTTCGATTCCTCCAGCGCGCGTCGCGCCGACGGCATCACCATCGACTGGGTCGACGACATCCGCGGCCAGGGTTTGGCGATCAACAACCCGAACGCGCCCAAGCCGGTGCAGGATCTGGACGTGCGCAGCGCCGACGACCAGCTGCGTGCCGGTGCCATCACCGTGGTGGACGTGCGTCCGGCTGACGAACGCGCCATCGCCGCGATCAATGGCAGCTTCGAAACCTTCGACGGCGACAACCGCGCCAAGCTCGAAGCCCTGCCCAAGGACACCGCACTGGCGTTCCTGTGCCACCGTGGCGGCCGCAGCGCCCAAGCTGCCGCGCAGTTCCTGGCACTGGGCTTCACCAATGTGTTCAACATCACCGGCGGCATCGATGCCTGGTCGGAGAACGTGGACAACAGCGTTCCGAAGTACTGATCGGAACACCCTGCAGGAAAAAAAACGCCGGCCCAGCCGGCGTTTTTTTTGCGTTGAACAAGCGCGGGAACGGCAACCTGATGACTGCCGTGTAGGAGCGGCGTCAGCCGCGAAGCTGATAGAACGTCCGATCGCAAAGGTAGCTATCGCTGCAGCAATGTCGGCTTCGCGGCTGACGACGCTCCTACATCCAAACCAAAAGCATGCCGCCTGTGCCTTTTTGTGAGCCCTGCACTGCATGCATAGCACGATGATCAGTGCTTAACGGACAGGCGTATATCCAACAACACCATCAGCAACACACCAGTCGCTCTGGCGCACTCAACCAGCAAAGCCACCTTCAGCAAGGAAGTGCAGTTCTTCCGCAGTGGGAATCCGGCCAAGCACCGCATTGCGGTGGGGGAAACGACCGAAGCGACGAATGACATCACGATGCACTTCGGCGTACTTCAGGTATTCCAGGTCACCGAGCACCTCGAACATCGCTACCGCGCGCTCCTGGTCCTGAGGATCCTCGGAGTGCTCGAACGGCAGGTAGATGAAAGCCCGCAGCTTGAGCGGCAGTTCACGGTCCCAACCTTCCTCGATGGTGCGGGTAGCGTAATGCCGCGCCAGCCCGTCGGTAGCGTAAGAGTGCGCAGTGCCACGGAAGCAGTTGCGCGGGAACTGGTCCAGCAGTATCTGCAGCGCCAACGCGCCCTCGGCATTCTCCAGCCAGTCCTCACAGCCGCGTCGGGCAGCCTGGTAGTGCAGGTCCAGGAAGCGCTCCCGGAACTCGACATCAAAGGCCTCATCACGCACAAACCAACGCTGCGGGCCAGCCGCGCGCCAGAACTCAACTACCGAACTTGCAGTTTCCATTACTGATCCCTGGTTCACCGCCTACCCTCAGGCGGTGACACTTCCCACCGATGTCGTCGCATCCGGGGACAGGGCCTCAGTTGCTTGGCAGTAGCTTAATAGGCTACCCCTGTCGATGAAATGAGGAAAAGGTGAAAAAACCTACCCGGGATTGCGACGCCGTCCGCACAAACCACCAACTCCATCCCAGGTTTTGAGATAGGGTTCCTATCTTTCGTGACTGTTACGACCCTTGGGGGATACAAAGCGTGCGCATAGGAATAGTGGTCGACTCGGCCTGCGACCTGCCCAAAGGCTATCTGCAACAGAACAATATCGTGCTGCTCCCGATCAGCGTACGGATCGGCGACACGGTGCTCCCCGACCACCGCGACGAGGAATCCACCCTGGCCTTCCTGCAGGGTCCGCTGAGCGAGCGCAGTGCCGAGGCCGAAACCATCCCTTATAGCGCCGAGCAGATCCGCGATCTGTTCCTGAGCCATCTGGTCACCGATTTCGACCAGGTGTTCTGCATGACCATCACCCGTACCCGCAGCCCCATCCACGACAACGCGGTGCAGGCGGGCTACAGCATCCTCAACGAGTACAAGCCCATCCGACAGGCGGCCGGTTACAACTCGCCGTTCAGCCTGCGCGTCATCGATACCCAGAACCTGTTTGCCGCACAAGCGGTAAGCGCGGTGGAAGCGGTTCGTCTGCGTGACAGCGGCGCCAGCGTGCCGCAGATGCGCGAACGGCTGGAACTGGTGGCAAGCAATGTGCACGGCTACATGGTTACCCGCGACCTCTACTACCTGCGCGCCCGCGCCCGCCACAAGGGCGACCGCAGCGTCGGCCTGCTCAGCGTCGCGCTTGGCAGCGCGCTGGACATCAAACCCGTGCTGCATGGTTACCGTGGCAATACCGAGCCGGTGGCCAAGATCAAGGGCTTCGACCCTGCCGTGCAGGCTTTGTTCGATTTCGTCGGCAAGCGTGTGGTGCGCGGCCTGATCACCCCGACGGTATGCGTCAGCTACGGCGGCCCGCTGGACGAGCTGCGCGCCCTGCCCGGCTACCGGCAGTTGCGTGATACCTGCGACCAGCACGGCGTCGCCCTGCTGGAAGCGGTGATGAGCCTGACCGGCATGGTCAACGTGGGCAAGGGCGCGGTGACGATTGGCTTTGCCGATGAACCGCATACCTTCGGCAGCTGATCAAGCTGCATCATCTGGACAAAACCACTACATCTGACGCGCTAGTCTGACGCCCTACCAAGGAGGCTCCCATGTCCGTGCTCTATTCCATCTCGCTGCCCGACCCGGCCAAGGCCCGCGGCAACGATCCACGCCTGTCCTTCACCGCCAGCGGCGCGGATGCCTTCGCTGAGCAACTGCAGGCAGCTCTGCGTACGCCGGAGCTGTTCGAGCGCTGGAAGGCCACCCAGGACGAACCCGACGACGTGGACCCCGGCCTGGGCGCAGTCGATCCAAACGCCACGGTTACCGGCAAACAGTCTGACCTGCGCATCGACCTGGTCGCCACCACCAGCCTGGCTGGCGAACTGTTCAAGCAACGCATGCGTATGCTGGCCGGCAACCACTGGGAACTGCGCGATGTGCGCTGAGTCTTGAGCACACCGGTCCTGCTGTCCTGGAGCGGAGGCAAAGACGCCGCTTGGGCACTGCACGAACTCCAGCAACGCGATGACATCCAGGTCGTCGCGCTGTTGAGCACGCTGACCGAAGGCTATGACCGCTCCTCGATGCAGGGCGTACGCCGCGAGGTAGTGCTGGCCCAGGCGGACGCTGCCGGGTTGCCGCTGCTGGAAAGCTGGATACCGCAGGTCTGCGACAATGCCGCGTACCTGCAGCGCATGACAGCGACGCTGGACGAAGCACAGCAGCGCTGGCCCGGCCTTGCGACCATCGCCTTCGGTGACCTCTTGCTGGAAGACATCCGGCTATGGCGCGAACAGCAGTATGCGGCGCAAGGCTGGCAGACGCTGTTCCCGTTGTTTGGCCGCGACACTACGGTGCTGGCGCGGCAGATGATCGCGAACGGCCTGCGCGCGCAGCTGTGCTGTGTGGATAGCGAGCGGCTGGATGCCAGCTTTGCGGGCAAGGCGTTCGATCAAGCATTGCTGGATGCATTACCGGCAAGCATCGATGCCTGCGGCGAAAACGGCGAGTTCCACACCTGCGTAAGTGCCGGACCGATGTTCCGCGCGCCATTAAGCCTTGAACAAGGCGACACCGTGCTACGCGAAAGCCGCTACGCCTATACAGATTTCACCTTGCAGTTGTAGGAGCGGCGTAAGCCGCGAAGCCACAACAGCAAGAACAACAGCGCTTCATGCAATTGCAGCACTGCTCGCAACGCCAGCTTAGGCAGCTTCGCGGCTTACGCCGCTCCCACAAGGCTGTGCTGGGCTGGGTGACGCTGCGATGCGCTTCTGTGGGAGCGGCGTAAGCTGCGAAGCCACGATAGAAAGAACAACAGCGCTGTGTGCAATCGCAGCGTCGCTCCCGCCGTCAGATTTGCTAGCTTCGCGGCTTACGCCGCTCGCACAAGGCTGGACCCCCGCATCGAACGATCATCAGAAGCCCGCCACCGCATCATCCCGAACCGACACACGGTTCCTGCCGCCACGCTTTGCCGCATACAACGCCCTATCGGCATCATCCAGAAGCTGCGTCGTAGGCACCTTGGCTGAAGACTGCAGGAAAGCCACACCAACGCTGATACTGACGGTTCCCTCCGGCAACACAAGTGTTTCAACGGCCAGCCGCAGCTTCTCCGCGAGAGCGATCGCATCTTCCCTTCCACAGTCCGGCACGATCACCGCGAACTCTTCTCCGCCGTAGCGCGCCAGACAATCGCCCGCGCGCCGGACATTGGCCTGCAGCCGCGCTGCAACAGCTTGCAGGCAACGATCACCGGCCGGGTGGCCGTGCGCATCATTGAAAGCCTTGAAGTGATCGATATCGACCAGCAGCAGACCCAATCCGGCGCCACTGCGATGCACGCGGCTGGCCTCGGTCTGCAGGACCGCGTCGAACTGACGGCGGTTGGCAACGCCGGTCAGCCCATCCCGCCTTGCCAGCTGATCCAGTGCGGCCTGTCCCTCCAACAGGTCGATCTGTAGCAGCGTGCTGCGCAGGCTGAAGCCAATGGTCGCAACCACGAAGCCGGCCACAGCCAGCGCCCGCGCATGGTCCACCACCAAGGTACCCACCACCAGCAACAACAGAGGCAGGATCATCGGACCGCCAGCCTGCACCAACCGCGAGAGCCGCGGGTCCGGCACGAAGACCGGTGCCGATACCTTGCGCACGGCCAGCAACATCAACAGGAGAAATGGCAGATCGATCAGCAGATCGTTGTATGCGCCGAAAGAATCTTCCGACGCAAAGTGGTTGATGTAACCGGCAACCAGCAGATACGCCAAGGCATACAGCGCCAGCGCACGGAAAAAACCGCGCCACTCCGGCACATCACCGGCCAGCCAGCGCACGGTTGCGAAGCTGGCAATGCACAGGTTCTGGATATCAAACATGTAGCGCATGTTGCTCATCGCCTGTTCGTCAACATCGACGCGGTCGGCGAAAAATCCGGTATGCACGAAGAACAGCACGCCCAACAGCGCTGCCATCGCCGCATCGATCAGGCTGATGCTGGTGCGCTCGCGCCGTGCGCGGGCAAGGATGAACACCAGCGGCACGGCGTAAAGCACATACAACAACATGCTGGCGCGCGGCGTGATATCGGCACGGCCCGCGCCCACTGCATCGACCAGATTGAGGGTCATGCCCCCGGCCCATAGCAGCATCGCCAGCGCCGTCGCGTACCAACCCAATGCCGCCCTATCCTGCCGAGCACGCCAAACGCAGCTACAGGCAGCAAGCAGCGGCGCCGCCACCAGGAAGATGAAGGACCCAATGCCAGCTGGCCCCGACCCAACAGCGAGGACCAAGCCATGGCAAAGGATGAACAGCAGAACCAGCACTAGCGGCATGGATTCCCTATCAAGCAGGCGCTATGCCCGCACGATAGCGCGACGGCCACTTCGACAACGTGACCCAGACCTCGCCACGGAAACCAACCCGCAGTGCCGAGCCATGCTCGGCAAGAGCCTTCCAAGCGAAACACCAACCCCTCCCCAGCCCTCCCCTTCGCTGCGCGAAAGTGAGGGAGCAGAGCGTAGTGCCGAGCCATGCTCGGCAGTGGCCTTACCGGTAACGCCCCAGCCGAGCATGGCTCGGCTCTACCAGAAACGTGCGCCGCACACGGCCTGCGATATGCTCACCAACGCGACGCCAAGACCGCGCATCCTGGGAAGGAACATGGAAAAGTTCGCTGCCTATATCATCCTTTTTTACATGCTCAGCGCAGGCTTGGCTGGCGCATCGATACGTTGGCGCACCTTTTCCGACCCAGCCTGGATCGCACCGTCACTACTGCGGCGCAGCCTTGCTTATGCGCTGTGCAACGGGCTGTCCTGCTCCGTGCTGCTGCTACTCCTCATGGGAAGTACCGCCCTGTACACCTACTGGACAGGACAGACCATCAGCTATCCACGTGACCCGGCGATCAATCTTGCGCTCCTGCTACTGGCGCCGGTTCCGCTGGCCATCTGGTTCACGACGGTATCGCTGGACTGGCTACGCTCCTCAGCCACCGGCACCGCAAGACGCAATGCTTTCCGCTATCGAAGAAGCGGGCTTACCCCATCTCTGCGCCTGAATCCCGCCACCGCGCTTCCAGTTCAGTTCCGCAGCCAGGACTTCTCCAACATCGATCTCAGCGATGATGAAATGGTCAGGGAGCTGGCCCATACGCACTGGCGGGCAATCAATGACGCAGCTGCCAGTCATGGCGATACCACACCAGCGCTTGCTGCGCGGACACAGCTTCTGGAGGCGCATCTGAGATCCCTGCCTGCGCAACAAGCCGAGCGCATCCGAGGCATCTACGAAGCAGCCAGCATGCCCCATGCCGCAGAACTGACACGCATTACAGCGGAGCACAGAAAGCAGCTGGAACAGAGACTGCAACGTCGAGCCCTTAGCCTGCGCAATATCCGCCGGAACACCTGGCTTTTTATCGCTGCAATCGGTGTCGCAAGCATCCTGCGCTTGATCTGGCTGTTCTCCTGAAGCCAGCGCGCGTAAACGCGTAGTGCCGAGCCACGCTCGGCAGGAGTTTCACACATGTAGTGCCGAGCCGTGCTCGGCACTACAGAAAGCGGATAGGGCTCAGCGCATCGCTTTGGCGTGGTGCGCGATGTGATCGTCGATGAAGCTGCTGATGAAGTAATAACTATGGTCGTAACCCGGCTGCATGCGCAGCTCCAGCGGGTGCCCGGCCACCTCGCACGCCGCCTGCAACAACTGCGGGCGCAGCTGGTTTTCAAGGAACTCATCAGCGCCGCCTTGATCGATCAACAGCGGCAGCTTCTCCTGCGCATGCGCAACCAGCTCGGTCGCGTCATATGCCTTCCATACCTCGCGATCCTCGCCCAGATAGGCCGCAAATGCCTTCTGTCCCCATGGCACCTGCGACGGCGCCACGATCGGCGAGAACGCGGACACGCTGCGGTACCGCCCCGGGTTCTTGAGAGCGATGGTCAAAGCACCATGCCCGCCCATCGAATGCCCGCTGATCGCACGCACATCGCTGGCCGCCGGATCGGCTTCCACCCATGCCGGCAGCTCGTCGACGATGTAGTCGTACATGCGGTAGTGGCGTGCCCAGGGCTCGCGCGTGGCATTGAGGTAGAAACCCGCGCCCTTGCCCAGGTCATAGCCCTCGGCATCGGCCACCGCTTCACCGCGCGGGCTGGTATCCGGCGACACCAGGATGATGCCGTGCTCGGCCGCATAGCGCTGTGCGCCGGACTTGGTGATGAAGTTCTGTTCGGTGCAGGTCAAACCGCTCAGCCAGTACAGCACCGGGCAAGGCCCGTGCTCGGCCTGCGGCGGCAGGTACACACCAACCGTCATCTCGCAACCCAACACCTTGGATTCGTGCCGGTAAACGTCCTGCCAGCCGCCGAAGCAGGCGCGGTGTTCGAGTCGTTGCATGGGTTTAGAATCCTTGGGGGTTGGGTTGTTGGATGTGCGGCTGACAAAGTACGAGCTTCGCGGCTTACGCCGCTCCCACAAGCCTGAATCAGTAATGGATTACCGAGCGGATCGACTTGCCTTCGTGCATCAGGTCGAAGGCTTCGTTGATCTTGTCCAGTTCCATCGTGTGGGTCACGAACGGGGCAAGTTCGATATCACCCTTCATCGCGTCTTCGACCATGCCCGGCAGCTGGCTGCGACCCTTCACGCCACCGAACGCGGTGCCCATCCACTTGCGACCGGTCACCAACTGGAACGGACGGGTGGAGATTTCCTGACCCGAACCAGCCACGCCGATGATCACACTCTGGCCCCAACCACGGTGCGCGCATTCCAGCGCCGCACGCATCACGTTGGTATTGCCGATGCACTCGAAGCTGTGGTCCACGCCCCAACCGGTCATTTCGACGATGACCTGCTGGATCGGTTTGTCGTGCTCCTTCGGGTTGACGCAGTCGGTGGCACCAAACTGCTTGGCCAGCTCGAACTTGGACGGGTTGGTGTCGATTGCGATGATGCGACCGGCCTTGGCCTGGCGCGCGCCCTGGATCACTGCCAGGCCGATACCACCCAAACCGAACACCGCGACGCTGTCGCCTTCGGCCACCTTGGCGGTGTTGTGCACAGCGCCAATACCGGTGGTGACGCCACAGCCCAGCAGGCAGACGTGCTCCGGATTGGCTTCCGGGTTGACCTTGGCCAGCGACACTTCGGCGACCACGGTGTACTCGGAGAAAGTGGAGCAGCCCATGTAGTGGTAGATCGGCTCGCCGTTGTACGAGAAGCGGCTGGTGCCATCCGGCATCACGCCCTTGCCCTGGGTGGCGCGCACGGAGGTACACAGATTGGTCTTGCCGCTCTTGCAGAACAGGCACTCGCCGCACTCCGCGGTGTACAGCGGAATGACGTGATCACCGGCCTTCACCGAGGTGACGCCCTCGCCCACTTCAACCACAATGCCGGCGCCTTCGTGGCCCAGCACGCACGGGAACAGGCCTTCCGGGTCGTCACCGGACAGGGTGAAGGCATCGGTATGGCAGACGCCGGTATGGGTGATCTTGACCAGCACTTCGCCGGCCTTCGGCGGTGCGACATCGATCTCGACGATCTGCAAAGGCTGGCCCGGACCAAAGGCAACGGCGGCACGTGATTTCATGACTTTCTCCTGCTGGAATGACGAAGGCGACGCAAGGCGCCGCCGGAATTATTTGAGATAGGAACGGATCAGGCTGGACATCTCGGCAACGCGTGCAGCGCGCTGCGCATCGGAGCGCGCCGGTTGGCCGAACTCCTCGCGCAGGTGCGCCTCCATCACCTCGGACATCAGCCCGTTGACTGCGCCGCGGATGGCCGCGATCTGCTGCAGCACCGGGTTGCAGTCAGCACCAGCTTCCAAGGCGCGCTCCAGCGCATCGCACTGGCCGCGGATGCGTTTGACCCGGGCCAGGACCTTTTTCTTCTCTTCGGGGGAGTGCGGCATGGCTGCGCCCGTATCCTGTACTGGGGGATAGTATATTTTGGGACAACTGAAAACGCCAATCGACCGGCTTCTTGTGCGAATTGCGTCACCGTCACCTTACAGCGAGCTCGCCCACCAACTGCGGTTTTATAGGCCATTGCCTGCTCCAATCCCCCCCATTCAGGCCAGGCAAGCGAGCCACTACGATCAAACCTGCTGGAACTGCCTGTCGCCCAATGCCCGCATGGTCACCCACGGCCGGTTACCAGGCTTCGCTGCCCACGAAAAGCTGGGTGATTCCCGCGTAACTCAAGTAGTCTTGGCAAGACAATCCAGACATCACCAACTTGAGCTACCAAGTCGACAAAAGCCCTGACCTTCCAATGAGGGTGGCCATTACCGAAGACGACGCGATGCTGCTTGAACGCATCCTGCTTCCTGGCCTGCGTGACTATGGCTTCAAGGTGGATGGCTTCAATGACGCCACTGGGCTCTACCGCAGCCTGCTGACCCAGAAGTTCGATGTTGTGATCCTGGACATCGCCCTGCCGGGCGAGGATGGCTTGAGTATTGCGGCGCACCTTCGCCAGATACAGCCCGGGCTTGGCCTGATCATGCTGACCGGCACGGAAAGCCGGGACAACCATCTTCGGGCAATGCTCCACGGCGCCGATGCCTACCTCGCAAAACCAGTCGACATCGACATCATTGCAGCCACGCTGCACAGCTTGTCACGCCGTCTTGACCGCCCCCGGAACGAGGCATGCAGCACCGATACCGAGAGCGTTGGTGACCGCTGGGCCTTGGTATCTGACGACTGGTGCCTGGTGCCTCCGTCCGGGCGAATCATCGCCCTGACTACTCCAGAACGATCACTACTGAGCCTGCTGAATACCAACCGCGGGCAGGCAGTCGAGAAGGAGCGCTTGATCGAGGCACTGACAGACAATGCCTCCGACTTCGATCCGCACCGCCTCGAAGCCCTGGTGCACCGAATCCGTAGAAAGGCCGCCACGGCAGCTCCCGAATCGCCACCATTGCCGCTGCTGTCAGTCCGTGGAAAGGGTTACCTGCTCGCCAACTGAGTCCCTGGTACTTGCCGGCAGATGCGCCAGCGGGAGAAGTATCTTCACCGTGCTTCCCTGTGGTTGCCGAACGGCAAGTTCAACGTTCCCACCTGCTTCAAGAACCATGTCCAGCACAACCGACAATCCCAGACCTGTTCCCATGCCAATGGGCTTGGTGGTGAAGAACGGATCGAACGCTCTCGCACGAATGGCCTCTGTCATGCCGTGGCCATCATCCTGCAGCGTCAGCGAGACCCACGCTTCCCCTTCCCGCTCGGCTTTGACCTGGAAAGTACCCGCCCCGGGAATTGCATCCCTCGCATTGGCCGCAATATTGAGGATGACCAGCCCGAAGCGGTCAGCATCCATGCGCACGGGCAAGGCCTCCTCACCGAAGTCGAGTTGCAGCAGCACGCGCCCTCCAAAGAGCTGCTTCAGCATCGGCGACAGCTCAGCGAGCGAGGCGCGCACATCGAAGACCTGCGGACGCGCCACATCCTGCCTGCTGAAATTCAACAACTTCCTGCTGATCGCCAGCCCACGCTTGGCAGCGAGTTCAACGTCTTCCAGCGCGCCGTAGAGCGCCATGGCCCCCTTGTCTGCCAGGCGCTCCCGCTGCCCGGCCTGGCCCAGGACTATGCCGAGCACGTTGTTGAAGTCATGTGCCACGCCGCTGGCAAGGCGCCCAACCGCCTCCATCTTCTGGGCATGAATCAACTGCTCGCGGGTACGTTCACGCTCTGCGACCTCTTCCTGGAGCCGGCTATAGGCCAGCTCGAGTTCGCGGCCACGGGCATTTGATTCCTCCAGGCTGTTGCGCAATGCAGCCACGGTCCGATCCAAGGCAATCGCAATGATCAACCAGATCCCGGCCAACGAAACCGCCTTGCCGACCCCCGCGACCGACGCTGCGCCCACTCCGAGGTTTGCCCGCAGGTAATCGGCAAGCAGCGTCGCAGCCAAAATGGCAACGCAGGTCGCGAAGGTGATCCACAACGTCCGCCGCCCCAGGACCAGACCTGCAAGGGCCAGCAGGATCATCGGCATTGGATCAAAGCGCAGCCCCAGCATTCCGGTCGCGGTGTAAATGACCGCCATCGACAGCAGCACCACGCCGAGGAACAGGTGCATGCCGCGACGGAAACGCCCCGTTCGGATCAACCAGACGCAGGCCCATGCTGCCGACGTCATCAGCACGTCCGTCGTCAGGTCGGCGAGCATGGCGCTGCGCGCCGGCAGATCAGCCGACCAACGCCCGCTCAGCACAGCATAGAGATACAGCGACTTGTTGAGCGGAATGAAAACCCCAAGGAAGATCAGCAGCACCTGCAGGAACGGCGCATTGCGCCGGTCCACCGGATCCTGCACCGGGATATCGGAAAGCCAGCGCTGCGCCGGCCTGAAAATAGCTAGCTGTTTGATAAAGAATCTCCTGGCACCTGGCCTACGCGCGAACCAACCGACACCGGCGTCCGCTCCCATCTCGAATTCCTCATCGTTTCTCACCTGGCCCGGTGAAGAATGATGCGTGTATTCCAAGGACCGCTTTTGTAGCTTACGTTCAAGACCTCCTTCCTGTCGCGAGGGGGTAACTCACACGAGGAACAAGGGTTGCCGCAGACACTCACGCTTTCACAGCTGCAACGCCACAGCTGAGTACAGCTTCATGCGATGTATACAAACCAACGCTTCCCAAGGGAGCCTGCGACCTTCTCCAGGAACTCAAGGTCCGTCGCGCCCAGAATATCCAAGCGCTGCCTGACAAACTCTGCAGGCATGTCCAGCCTCCGCGACAGGGAATGATACGAGACATCCTTTTTGATCATCTCGTTCAGAACAAGGACCTTCAAGGATTCACCCAGTGACAAGCGTGCAGCTATCTCACCACGCAGCTTGCCACGCGGCAACGGAACAAGCTTGGAGGAGGCCGTGCGCTCCTGTACAGCCACCCTCAGGGCAGCGTTGATTTTCTCTTCCGAGAATATGGGGCCCATTACGCATACCTCCGGCCAATCCGCGAGCTGGAGCTGAAAACTCAGGGGTGTTCCAAGCGACCTTACTGGATAGATAAGCATATGCCCTGCCACATCCATGGATATTGGTGTTGCTTCCCGAGTTGATGGGGCTGCACGCCAAACATCTCCTCGCCAATTACCGCATTACATACGCGTTCTGGATCAACCTGATGAAGCACGCAAGCATCGATCAACTGAAAGTTCTGATTGACTCCCTGGACGACATTTCACTGGACGCAGACAGTCGGATTGAAATCCTCCAGAAGATCAGGCGATCAGCTGCCAGCCTTTACTTCAATGGTTCGAACAATTCCGTCGACCATTGCGACCAGATCGACGTGATGGTACTGGCAGCAATTGAAGTTGCGTTGCTCCCATTCGAACGGGAGCCGCTTGGCCATTCCAACGCAGCCCCACTCCCCGCTGCGGAATATATCCAGCCATAGCGCACGGAACACGCATGCTTTCTCATGAAACCGGTGATAAATGATGAGCTTCCTGACCACGGCCAAGCAGCCAGGATTCCAGCGTTCCGCGTCACATGCGCCGGCAGGCCAGCTCGCCCCGCCACCCGGGAACAGGTTTCCGAACGCGCGATCTCCTATCGCCCTCCGCCGATTTCCGCACCCAGACGTCACTACCCACAACAACGAACCCTCAGTCTGCCATGCCCAAGAATCCGCGTTTGGACAACGAAGCGAATCTCCTCATCGACAGGATCACCCGACGCCTCGCCGAAGCCAGGCCGCTGGACCCTGCGACTTCCGCACTGCTTGAGGATGTAGCCGCCCACCTGCAGCAGGCTGTGCTTGCGGATCCCGCACAACGCCCCTATTCCCCGTTACACGTTCGAACCATGCGTGAGCTGCAGCCAGTGCTGACTGCACTAAGGGAACAATGCATCACGGAAGCAGCTACCGCTGCATTGGGAGCTGCTGCAGGACGTTGGCTGAGTAGCTCAGAGAGCGAAGCCGGTGCAAGCCGCCTTGATGTATCCAAGGAAAGCCGTGCGCAGCTTCTACGAATGCGTGCTGCATTGAGCAACACCAAAGGTATTCATCGACGGTGCCATAGCCGTTGACGAGTCCACGCGCATTTCCCTTCTTCCAGGAATTTCCTGCGCGTGAAGTACCCGGACCAAAGCTGAAGCCACTTCCCAGATCAAAGGACCAACCACATGACTGAGCATTCCCTGAAAAACAAAGTCGCGGTAATCGCAGGCGGCGGCAAGAACCTCGGCGCCCTGGTGGCCCATCAGTTTGTCGATGCGGGAGCCCGCGGTATCACAATCCACTACAACAGCGACTCCTCGAGAAAAGATGCAGAGAGAACGGCCGCCGAACTGAAAGCAAAAGGAGCGGACGCCATCCTGTTCCAGGGTGATCTGGCGGTAGTCGCAAACAACGTGCAATTGTTCGAACAGGCCAAAGCGCATTTTGGCCAGGTCGATGTCGCGATCAACACCGCGGGCGTGGTCATCAAGAAGCCGATCGCCGAAATCACCGAGGCGGATTACGACAAGAGCTTCGATGCCAACGCCAAAGCCGCGTTCTTCTTCATACAGCAGGCAGGCCGGGTACTGGCTGATGGCGGCAACATCGTCACCATCGTCAGCTCGCTGCTGGCCGCATACACACCGTTCTATGCGATCTATCCCGGCAGCAAGGCGGCTGTCGAACACTACACCCGCGCGGCCTCCAAAGAGTTCGGCGACAGGGGTATCTCGGTCAATGCCATTGGCCCTGGCCCAATGGATACCCCCTTCTTCTACGGTCAGGAGCAGCCCGATGCAGTGGCTTATCACAAGTCGGCAGCCGCACTGAGCAAGTACAGCAAGACCGGGCTTACCGATATCGAAGACATCGCCCCCATCGTCAGGTTCCTGGTAACGGACGGCTGGTGGATCACCGGGCAGACGATCTTCGCCAACGGCGGCTACACGACGCGGTAAGCCTTCAGTGATGTGTTTCCACCGCACCGCAGCAAGGACGTCGCAGGTAGTCTGAGCGTATTCTCATCAGCACAGACGCACAGCCAGGCGCGACCAGGCCCGGCCACGCCTGATCTTGATTCCGGGGAGAGATGAACATGCATGTGATTCTGGTAGTCGTCGGTGGCCTGGTTCTGCTTGGCCTGTTCCTCCTGTTCGGCTGGCTATGGGCCGCCACCACGGCCGGCATGGCGTTGGCAGCCAAGGCGTTCATTCCGGTCTGGCTGGTGGTTGCAGCTATCAACATGTGGGTGGGCGTTGCCCATGCCGGGTACAGCTTCCGTGAGGAATTGCCCATCCTGGTTCTGCTCTTCGCCGTACCCGCGATCATCGCCTGCGTCGTGGCCTGGCGGCTCTCGCTGTCATGAAGCCTGTGATGACCGACGTGCCTGCCACACAATTTCCCAGCCATCCCCTGCTACGTCGTCGCGACGGGCACCATGCGCGCGTGACCTATGAAGAACTGTTCTTCGATCTGGTCTACGTGTTCGCAGTGACACAGCTCAGCCATGAGCTGCTGCACAATCTCACCACTGCCGGCGTGGTCGAAACGTTGATCCTGTGGTTCGCGGTATGGCTGGGCTGGCAGTACACCTGCTGGGTCACCAACTGGTTCGACCCGGAGACACCGCGCATCCGTGGTTTGGTGTTCGTGACCATGCTGCTTGGGCTGGTGATGGCCGCAAGCATTCCCATGGCCTTCGCTGACAGAGGCCTGATATTCGCCTCCGCCTATGTGGCAATGCAGGTGGGTCGAACCGCCTTCATTGCGCTGCAGTTGCCGGCCGGCCATCCGCTGGCGCCCAATTACCGGCGCATGCTGGGCTGGCTGCTGATTTCGGCAGTGTTCTGGCTGTCCGGGGCGATGGTGCAGCACGAGGCCCGCGCACTGCTATGGCTGGTCGCCATTCTGTGCGAATACGTTTCGCCGATGTTCGGCTTTGCGTTGCCTGGCATGGGCCGCTCGCGCACGCAGGATTGGACCATCGAAGGTGGTCACCTCGCCGAACGCTGCCAGCTGTTCGTGATCGTGGCACTCGGCGAAACCCTGCTAGCCAGCGGCGCGACGCTTGCCGGTTCCGCCGAATGGGATGTCCCTGTCTTGCTTGCATTGCTGGCCACTTTCCTCGGCACCTTGGCCATGTGGTGGCTGTACTTCGGCACGTCGAGCAAGGATGCGACCAACGCGATTTCGCACTCGGACGACCCCGGCCGCATCGGCGCGTACTTCCACTATGTCCATGCCATTCTCATCGCAGGTGTCATCGCCTCGGCGGTTGGCAACGACCTGGTGCTGGCGCATCCGCACGCCCATCCAGCCGTCGCGCAGATCGCAATTCTGCTGGCCGGGCCCGCGATCTATCTGCTCGGCAGTGCCGCGTACAAGCGAATCGTCTATGGCGCCATACCGATATCCCACCTGATAGGCGCGCTGCTGTTGCTGGCGCTCGTGCCGGTTGGGCTGGTTGCGGACATGCTGCTGATGGGTTGGCTGACCACAGCGGTCGTAATGCTCGTGAGCTTCTGGGATGCACGCCTGCTCCTTGGGCGTCGCAGGGGCAATGCGGTGTGAAAATGTCTGGCCAGCAGCAGGTATGGAACATCTGAACCAGACCGATTAGCGATCCTAGGTTCGGCTGGAAGCAATTGTCAGGCCCAACCCAAGCGATTTGACCAAAGCCCTGCCTGCAGCTGGAACACCTCAAACCAGGCGCCAAGCCAACATGTATCCGGGGCCGGTTGGTTCGTATCGTGCTGTTCGCTCGATGTAGCTGATCTGCGCAATGGCTCGTCTAGCCAACGCGGGCACTTCCGACCGACTTGACGTCAGCAATGCCTCAATCTCGTCCCATCTCCTGCTACGACCTCCATGCCCTGGATGTGAGTCCACACCAACCTCAGCGGCCTCGTACAACAGATTCCATCCCACAAAAATGCGCCACTGCTCAATCTCCAGCTCCACCACCTTCTTCTCTATTGGCCACACCAGGAACGTCTCGAGGTACTCGTCTTCCGTCTCATCGAAAATGGACTTGAAACGATGGGGAATACCGTCGACGTCCGCTACGCCTGCGCGCGGTCCGTCATACCACTCGTTCTCCACATAGACCCTTTCCGGTGATCCGAACTTCAGCACGACTTGCTTCTCCATGTGCGATGCCCTACCCGATAGCCGTATCCCAAGACCAGCTATACAACTTGTGTGCAGCGCACCCGGTGGTCGCTTGCCACTTTGCAACGGTTCGATATTGGGCATGGTCGGGCAAACAAACAACAGCAGCCGTTCGTATTGCCTGAGCTGACCCGGGTTGCACGGAGTATCAGCCTCAAATGGAGTACCACTGATCAACGCACGACAAAAGATGCACTCAGCGGTATTTCCACCCCACGAAGCCGATCCTTCACGGTCACCGAAACGATCCATCGGCCGCGCTGGTCCGTGGGCTCGGCCACGTACTTCAACGCTGCGCTCGACAGGTAAACGCTCCTGGGGTCACCCGGCAGCTTCACGGTGAAACACGGCAGATCACGTTCCCTGGTCGAGTCAGATCCATCCGGCCGGAGAATGACGAAGTCACACGCAACGTCGGTCATTCCAGACGCAGAGTCGACTTTCGGATTTGACAGAAAGGTGAGGATGAAGAGCTCGCCATCGGGGCCTACCTCATCGGCCTCGGAGAAGCGCGGAATGGTCTCCGGTGGCGTATCCCACTTCTGCTGCCAATCCTGGTCAGGGGTTATCACCAAGGTGGCGCTGAAGCCATCACGTGACTTTGCCGAATCGGTCTCGGCAACCGGCTTTCCCTTCATGTCCACCCATCCACTCTGCGCGACAGATGGCAAGGGAAAGAGAAGCAGGCCGACAAGCCACAGGCTACGGATGTTCATGATCGGTCAACTCCTGAGCTGGCCCGGGCCGCGGAGCGGATGCAGCGACCTTGGCCACGCGGGTTATGTGCATATATCCATGCTGCCACCGTAGCAGCGCACCCGGCTAGCGCTGCATCAATCCCCGCAACATCAGCTCCAACGCGGCCGCGCATTTGCGCAAACGGACATCGGCATCAGCGCCGTCCGCTATCCAGAAGGCAGCCTCGGCCAGACTGCCGTAGATCAGCGATGCCAAGGCCTGCGCGTCCACTTCGGCAACAACGCCCAAGCGAACCAGATCCTCGATCAGCCGCTGCATCGAGTCCACGCAATGCCGCTGCGAATCCAGCGATGCGCCGCCAAGCACAGCGCGCGCATCGCGCAGGACGATGCGCTGGATCTCCGGTTCAAGCGCCATGTCCAGATAGGCCCGGCAGCGCTGCTGGAAGCCCAACCAGGGATCACTTGCGGCACTGCTGATGGCCTGCAGCCGCGCATCTGTTTCTGCATCGATCTGCTCGACCACCGCGGCCAGCAAGCCCTTCTTGTCGCCGAAGTGGTGATACAGCGCGCCCCGGGTAAGCCCCGCCTGTGCGGTCAGCTCATCCATCGACGCGTCCGCATAGCCGCTTTCGGCGAAAACGCGACGGGCGGTGGTCAGTAGCAAGGCACGGGTTGCCTCCATTTCAACGCGGGTGCGGCGGACCACGGCAATCTCCTTTCATACGAAGCGCATGTTTATTTACATTCACGGCGTATGTATGTAGCCTTTTACATACACCTCGTATGTATTGTTGCGACCAGCCATTGCCTTGGCAAGCCGCAGCGCCCCGGAGACTCCAATGGCCAACGCTTATCGTGCCCTCTTCGCTGCACCCGGTACCCCCGGGTTCGCTCTGGCCGGGCTATTGGCCAGGCTGCCACTGCCCATGACCGGCATCGGCATCATCACCTTGCTGGCGCAGCTACGTGGCAGTTACGCACTGGCCGGCGCGGTGTCGGCCACCTTCGTTCTGGCCTATGCACTGGCGTCCCCGCAGATTTCGCGGTGGGTGGATAGACACGGCCAGGCCAAGATCTTGCCGTTGGCGTCGGGCGCCAGCGTCGTTGGCATGTTGCTGCTCATCCTTGTCAGCTATTGGCAGGCACCGGATTGGCTGCTGTTTCCCTGCGCTGCCTTGGCCGGATGCATGCCCAGCATGTCGGCGATGGTCCGAGCGCGTTGGGCTGCCCTGTATCGCGGACAGCCGCAGTTACAGACCGCCTACTCACTGGAAACGGTGTTCGATGAAATGAGTTTCATTGCCGGACCTCCGCTGTCGGTTGGCCTCTGTGTTGGCCTGTTTCCGCAGGCGGGCGTACTGCTGGCGACACTGCTGCTGGCCATAGGCACCGCTGCACTTGTACTGCAGCGGGCAACCCAGCCACAGCTCGATTCGAATGCCGCAGGCAAGCCCGGTCAATCGGTGCTGGCAATTGCAGACGTGCGATTACTCACCCTGCTGATGGTAGCGATGGGCGTCATCGTTGGAACCATCGACATAACCAGCGTGGCCTTCGCCGAACAGCACGGCCAACCCATGGCTGCCAGCATCGTGCTGTCTGCCTATGCGTTGGGCTCCTGCGCAGCAGGCCTCATGTTTGGTGCGCTGAAACTCAAAACCCCTTTGCACCAATTGCTGCTGTGGGGCGGCATCGCGACAGCGCTGACCACACTGCCCTTGCTGTTGGTAGCAAACCTGCCAGCGTTTGCAGCAAGCGTGCTGCTGGCGGGCATGTTCTTCGCACCAACGATGATCGTGGTGATGTCGTTGGTAGAGCGCAGCGTGCCAGAGCAACAGCTGACCGAAGGCATGACCTGGCTGCTGGCCGGACTGAATATCGGCGTCGCATCAGGCGCCGCAGCAACCGGGCAACGTGTGGATCTGGCCGGCGCCCAGGCTGGCTTCGCCATCAGCGTTGGTGCTGGTGCTGCAGTGTTGCTGCTGTCGATCTGGATCAGCCGACGCCTACGTCCCTGCCTGCAGCATTCGGCCAACGCTTGTTGACGCTGCCGACACATCTTCCTTCAGGAACAAACCATGCAAACCCAATCCTCCACGGCAGCCGCCGTGGCCCACCCGTGGCTGGCAGTTCTTGCCATAGCCCTGGCAACCTTTTCGGTAGTCACCACCGAGATGCTGCCGGTCGGCTTGCTTACCCCCATCGCCGCCGATCTTGGCATCTCCACCGGCAACGCGGGTTTGCTGATATCGGCGCCCGCATTGCTGGCCGCACTGTTCGCGCCGCTGGTGGTGATTGCCGCTGGTGGCATCAACCGCCGCTACATTCTCTGTACGCTGCTGGCCTTGCTGGTGGCGGCCAATGCAGCGTCGGCGATCGCACCGAACATGCAATGGATGCTGGCTGCCAGATTGCTGGTGGGCGTGTGCATGGGTGGGATCTGGGCAATTGCGGGCGGGCTGGCGATGCGATTGGTATCCGCGCAGCGCGTGGGGCTGGCCACCTCGATCATCTTCGGTGGTGTCGCTGCCGCCTCCGTGCTTGGCGTTCCGCTGGGCGCATGGGTCGGTGAGCTGCTTGGATGGCGCAAGGCGTTCGCGGGCATGGCGCTACTTAGTGCCACCGTGCTGCTGCTTCAGCTTGCTGTGATTCCCTCGCTGCCAGTCGTAGCGTCGATGCAACTGCGTCACTTCGCAGAACAACTGCGCAATCCACGCGTGCGACTCGGGCTGGGGGTGACGCTGCTGTTGGTGACCGGCCACTTCGTGGCATTCACGTTTGTCCGGCCACTGCTGGAGCTGGTATCTGGCGTGGACGCCGCATGGATCGGCGGGCTGCTGCTTGCCTACGGCGTAGCGGGGATCGGCGGCAATTTCCTGGTGGGGCTGATCGCCTCGCGGCAGGTGTCCAACACGGTGATGGCCATCGCAGCTGGCTTGCTGGCTACCTCAATCCTGTTTCTCTCCGTCGGCGCTGCGCCACTGCAGGGAAGCATGCTGCTGTTGCTCTGGGGGCTTGCCTATGGCGGCGTGTCGGTTGGGCTGATGACATGGATGATGCAGGCGGCTCCGCGCGCGGTTGAGGTGACCAGTGCCCTGTACGTGGGTGTATTCAATATAGGCATCGCACTTGGCGCGTGGGGAGGCGGCCTGCTGCTGGACCAGCTTGGCCTGAGCGGCAACCTATGGGCGACGGCTGTGCTCGCCGCCAGCGCGTTGCTGCTGTGCATCGCTGGCGTTGATCGTGGGAGACGCCCCGACGTGGTTGACGGCAATTGAACTCCCAACACGGGGACCCGGCCATCTCGAACCGCCCCCATGACAGGCCGCATCCACCGTTACGCGCTGGCTCGCGCATGACCTCCGCAACTTGACGAAAGGCTGGCTTTCTCAATAATTCGCCAATGCTGAGCCAACACTTCCTGTTCTTCTTTGCCATGCTCGGCGCCTTCATTGGCACCGTCCTGGCATCGTTCCTGTGGTGGCGGGCCAAGGGCGAGCCCAGCCAGCGCTGGCTGGCGCTGCTGATTCTGGTCGTAGGCATGCGCACCGGCAAATCGGTCGCCTATTACTTCTGGCCGGACATTCCCCGGGTGTTCCTGCAACTGGGTTTGACCGCCTGCTTCATGATCGGGCCGTGTCTGTTCTTTCTGCTGCGTTCGGGCCTGGCCGGCACTCCCGGTCCACGGCTGGCAGACCGCTGGCACCTCAGCGCGTTGCTGGCCATTGTCATCGGGGTAAATGTATTCCTGCCCTACACCGGCCATCCCGAGCTGTGGCGGCATACCATCACCCCGGCCATTCAATATGTCTGGCTGGGCTACCTGCTATTGGCCAGTGGACTGCTGTATCGGCACCGCACCCAACTCAGCGGCACGCCCTCTGCCGTGTTGTTGCTGGGAGCGCTGCTCGGCGTGTGGCTGATCTGGGCCGCCTATTTCACTGCCGGCTACACCTCTTACATCGTCGGCGCGCTGTCCTTCACCTTCATCCTGGCCGCGAGCGTGCTGGTCTACCTGCGCCTGCGTTCCGGCCAGGCACCGATCGAGCCCTACCAGCACCGACGGATTTCCGAAGACGAGGCAGCACCACAACTGCAGGCCTTGGCCGAGCTGATGGCCCGCGAGCGCCTGCATCTGGACCCGGGCCTGACCTTGCCCCGTCTTGCTCGTCGGCTCGGCATTCCGCAGACCCGGCTGTCGCAGCTGCTGAATGACAACAAGCAGACTTCGTTCAAACAATACCTGGCGCAGTTGCGTGTCATCGAAGCAAAAGCACTGTTGCTGCAGCTGCCGCCAAAGCCGCTGGAGCTGGTCGCCGAGGAGGCTGGCTTCCAATCGATGTCCACCTTCCACGCCGCCTTCAAAAAGCTGGAGGGCCGCCCCCCAGGGGCGTTCCGCGCCGCTGCCGGCAACTCCTGAAATTGATTCCAGCACTCCGGAATTAAACAGCAAGACATTGATTTAAAAGGGGAGATATAGGCTGCAGGCTCACCCCAACGAGCCGGCGCCATGCCCTTACATCGACTCCTCAAACCCCTGCTGATCCTGCTGCTATGCGCATGGCAGGGCGGCATTTCCAACGCCGCTGCGAGCGCCGGGCCCGCCATGGAGCGGCCGCTGCCTGACACATTCGTGCACCAGGCCGGCAACAAGCAGCTTGTCGCCAGCACCGGTCTGGCCGTCCCCAACAGGGCCGAACAGCAACGCATTCTGTTCATCCTCGCCAGCAGCAAGGTTCACGGCAGCTCCAACATCCCGGCCAGCATCAGCTTCGGCGAGGTGGTCCATGCCTGGGATACATTCCAGGCCGCCGGCTATGCGGTGGACTTCGTCACCCCTGACGGCGGCGACGTGCCCATCCTCGACCCCTACGTGGGCAAGGAAGTGGAGCCGCGCCTGCGCGATGACCGCATCATGCGCGGCTTGCGCAACACCGCCACGCCAGCGCAGATCGACCCCAACCTGTACCGCGCCGTCTATTACGTGGGTGGCAGCAACGCCATGTACGGCGTGGCGGAGAACCGCGCCCTGCAGGACATCGCCATGCATGTCTACGAACGCAATGGCGGGGTGGTCTCGGCGGTGTGCCATGGCACGGCCGGAATCGTGAACCTCAAGCTCGCCGGCGGCCAAAGCCTGCTCGCCGGCAAGCGCATCACCGGCTACCCCGAAGAACACGAAGACCGCAGTGCCGCCTACTTCAAGGAATTTCCGTTCCAGATGCGGCAAGCGGTGCAGTCCCGTGGCGGCCTGTTCAACGTCGTGGACAGCAACGACCCCTATATCGAAGTCGACGGCCGGGTGATGACGGGCCAGAACTATCAGTCCGCGGCACCGCTGGCTGCAGCCGTAGTCGATGCGCTGCGCACGCTCCCCAATCCGCAACCCGGCCAGACCAGGAGGGATTGAGCAGCCAGAACTTCGTCCACCTCCAATCACATCCACCACCCAACAACACCAAGGACACCAATGAAGACTTCAATCCGATCCGCGGTTCTCGCCGCAGCCCTGCTCCTGCTCCCGACATCGCTGATGGCACAAAGCAACGAGCGTGCCGAGGTTGACCGCGCCATGCAGACCCTGCTGCGCGGCTTCGAAGCAGGCGACGCCAAGCTGCTCAGCGGCGTACTGCGGAAAGACGGCGTGGTTATCGGCTATTCGACCAATCGCGGCGCTGTTGTCATGGAGACCACGGAAGAATGGGCCAATGGATTCCCCGGCAAGCCAGCGTCGGACGAGGCGCAACGTCATCGCCAGTACCAGATCCTGGATGTCACGGACAGCGCGGCCGTGGTCAAGCTCACGCTCGACTATCCGACATGGGACGGCTCGGACTACCTCGCGTTGGCGAAGATCGACGGCAACTGGATGATCGTCAGCAAGTCATGGAGCGGCAAGCGCAAGACGCCGGCAACCTGAGCGGCACGTTGCTGCTTGCTTGAGTTACGTGGTGATGCGCCTGGTGAAAGCCGGGCGCATTGCCTGTGTGGTGTTGGCGGATATGGCTGCATGAACTATCGCGTGAGACAACCCCGCGGTTATGCATGATGGCCATGCTGGCGAATGCATCATTCAAGTGCCGAACACGGATCGGCGCGTTGGCCTCAACTGCCCGTTTGCTCTAGCCGCAAGAAGACAGCAGAACCAAGCGATCTCCATGGCAGTCCAGAGGAGTGATTGGCTGGTCTCTCTACAATCACTACCGCCGTTGGTCATGGTGCCGCCAGTCACATTGCGCGCTGCTTGTGCCGTTCCTATTCTGTCGCCATCACAATCCGGACTCCCTTCATAGGGATTTGATCATGACGACGCAGAAGCCCCGATGGCTGCTTCCCTTTGCCGTGGCACTTGGCATGGCCACCGCACTCATGCAGTTGTTCTGGGAACACACTCACGGCGGCATTCTGCGCCACCACCTGCTCAATGATGCGAGCCTGCCGGCAATCTCCAATCTGTGGGCGCTGCTGGTGATGCCGCTGTTGGGCGCATTGGCAGGTTGGGTAGTTACTCGACGAACGCGCGAGCGGTCAGGTGCACTCGTTCCGGCCATCGCCGGCTTCCTCGGAGCACTGCTGGGAGGAGCCGCGCTGTCGGTGGCCTTCGTGACCAGCGGCGAGGCGGCGGCAACGCAGGTGATGATGGCGCTGCTGGTGGCTGCTGTGTTGTTCCCGGCCTACCGGGCAGAGTACCTGTTCGGCTTCGTCATGGGGATGACCTTCGTCTTCGGCCCAGTACTTCCGGCGCTGGTGGCTTGCGTGCCGATGCTGATCGCTGCGGTCAGCCGGCTGGTTGCATGGCCGGCCTTGCGATGGGTGTTGCGTCGCGCGCGCCCTGCTACGGCAGCATGATGTAGCAACCGGAGGACTTACCTGCTCCACCTCAGGCCAGTGGATGTCTCTCGGTCACCAGCACATACGCAACTGAGTCACCGAATCAAAGCGAGCGATATGAAGAGATTGGCTGCCTTGTTGTTTCTTCCCGCTTTCGCGCTTGCGCAGGCGGCGTATTCGACGCCGGTGTCGTCACAAGCAGTGCATGAGGAAAGGCTTGATGACCTCCTCAACCATGTCGAAGACAACAATGGTGGCATCGGCAGTGTGTCCATTTTCAAGGGCGGCCGCGAGGTCTATGCCAGGAGCTTCGGTCAGCAGTATCTGACTGGTGTTGCGCATGATGAAAACAGCAAATACCAGGTCGCATCCGCAACCAAGATGGTGACGGCGATTCTGGCGTTCAAGCTGATAGAGAACGGGCGCCTGAGTCTGGATGACAGCTTGTCCGACTTCTATCCTGATATGCCGTCTTCGCAGAAAATCACCATCAGGAACCTGCTGGAGCATTCAAGCGGGCTTGGGAATTTCGGGATAAAGGATGGCTCGCTTTGGGTGGTCGACCAACTTAGCCAGAACGAGATCCTGGAGGAGATCAAGAGGCAAGGCACAACATTCGAGCCCGGCGAACGCGTTGCGTACTCCAACTCCGCGTACTTCCTGCTGAGAATGATCCTTGAGAAAGTCTATGGGCGCGACTATCACGAGATCGTTGCCCAGGAGATTGCAGCGCCGCTGGGTCTCAAAAATTTCGCATCAATAAAGTCTCATCCAACCAATACCTTCAAGTCCTATGCCTTCGCTGGACAGTGGGGGGAGATCAAGGATGTCGACTATTCCAATGTGATCGGTGTTGGTGATATCGCTGCCACTACACACGACCTGAATGTGCTGATCACCGCTCTGTTCGAGTACAAGCTGTTGCGCAGGGAGACCGTGGACCAGATGAAGCCGCGGCCGGCTGGCAGCGGTTGGGGACGAGGGCTGGCCGAGTTCAACTACGGCGGGAATCACTTCCTAGGTCACGGTGGCGACGTTCTCGGCTCGCACTCGCGCGTGATCTACAACCCCAACGATGGAGTAGCGATCGCGTACTCCACCAACGGCGAACGCATCCCGACCAACGACTTTCTGCAGGCAATCGTTGATCTTATCTACGGTAGCGAGGGGGGTTTGGGTGTTAGAAAGTAGACGGGGAAACGGGGGGCGAAACCGGGGGTCAGAGTGGGGTTTGGTAACTAAACCCCGCTCGGACCCCGGTTTTCGCTTATCTGGCTACCTGCTCCACCGCCGCAAGGATCACATCCGCCACCTTCTGGGGTTGCGACAACTGCGGAACATGGCTTGTATCAAGCGTGGTTACCAGGGCACCGATCTTCTTCGCAAGGTCCTTCTGCAGGCCGGTATCAAGCATATGGTCCTGCTCGCTCACGACGTACCACGACGGGCGGCTGGTCCACGCTGCAGCCGATGTCTTTGCAGCGAAGTTGGCGCTATTGGTCGGGTTCTGGGTAGCGGCCAGCAGCTTGGCGTCGGCCAGGCTCAGATCCTGTGCAAGGTGGTGCGCTACGCCTTCCAGCGTCAGCGTCAGATAGCCGTCCTTGTCTGCGTTGAGGTGGCTGAAACCGGAAGGTGTCGGGTAGTCCTTGGACAAGTCACTCACCGACTGCCCTTCTGACGGTGCGAACGCTGCGACATAGACAAGTGCTTTCACGCGCTCATCTTCACCTGCATCGGAAATGACAGCGCCACCATAGGAGTGACCAACCAGCACAACCGGGCCAGTTTGCGCCTGGATCGCCCGCTTGGTTTTGGCGACGTCATCCTCCAGTGAGCTGAGCGGGTTCTGCACCGCGACCACATTCAATCCTTTGGCCTGCAATAGCGGAATCACCCGATCCCAGGCATGGCCGTCGGAAAAGGCTCCGTGGACCAAGACGACCGTGGGCTTACCCATCACCGGGGCTGGAGCCGCACCGGCTGTTCCAGCACTCAGCGCAGCGGCAAAAAATGCGCTTTTCATAAGAAGTTGCATGACAGTAGTTCCTGTTGAAGGGATCAAGGCAACCGGACTCGGCTGCGTTTGATCACTCTACATACGCAACCATATGGGATAAATTTGCATCCAGTTCAATCACTAGAACCATCTGGATTCAAATGGACCGCCTCTATGCGATGCAGGTGTTCACCCGGGCCGTCGAGCTCGGCTCGTTCTCTGCGGCCGCGACTGAACTGGACATCTCCCCCCAGTTCGCCGGCAAACAGATCCAGGCACTGGAAACGGCGCTGGGCATCAAGTTGCTCAACCGCACCACCCGCCGCCAGAGCCTGACCGAGAGCGGCCAGCTGTTCTATGAGCGCGCAAAAAACATTCTTGCGGAGATGGAAGCAGCCGAAGCACTGATGGCGGAGTCACGGGCCACGCCACGCGGCAAGCTGCGCATCAGCGCTCCCATCACCTTCGGCAGTCATGCCTTGGCCCCACTTTTGCCGCGCTACCTGCAGGAGCATCCGGAGGTTGCCATCGACCTGAGCCTGAGCAACCGTACCGTCGATCTCCTTGACGAGGGCTTTGACGTTGTCTTCCGTACCGGGCAACTACCGGACAGCAGCCTGCAGGCACGCGAGCTTGCACCGCTGCAACTGGTGCTTTGCGCTTCACCGGCCTACATCCAGCGCAGCCCGCCGCTGGCGCGGCCGCAGGATTTGAAGCAGCACGAATGCCTGGTCTTCGCGCACACATCGATGCGCACCGAGTGGAAATTCGAAGGGCCCGAAGGTCGCACCTCCGTGTCCATCACCGGCAGGTTCAGCACCGACAGTGGTGAAGCGCTCAGGGCAGCTGCCATCGCTGGTCACGGCATCCTGCTGCAGCCAAGCGCCCTGGTTGCCGACGATGTCGCTACCGGCCGCCTGCAGCGTCTGTTGCCAGACCACGTATCGCCAGCGCGGGAACTGCACATGCTGTTTGCACCGGACCGCCGGATGACGCCGAAGCTACGAAGCTTCCTGGACTTTGCTTTGGAGAACTTTGGCTGATCGGCAAACCGGGGTGCGAGTGGGGGTTGGGATCGGCACCCCCCGGGGGCCCCGGGTTGCCCCGGGGTGGCCGCGCGGGGGG
>NZ_JBRREB010000038.1:0-44466 GCF_056759995.1 Stenotrophomonas sp. STEN030
GCCGGTGTTCCATCCGAAACGGCAGATCACCCAATGCCCGACGAAGCTAGAGCCCGGATCCATCAGTAGCTTCGCGGCTGACGCCGCTCCCACAACTACCCAGCCGGACTAAACCGCGTCGATCTGGTTTTCCGGGCGGGCTGCATCAAATGCCGGCAGCGCCAGGCAGGCTTCCTCGATCCGCTGCAGGGTCGGATACGGGGTCAGGTCCAGATGGAAGCGACGGGCGTTGTACAGCTGCGGCACCAGGCAGCAGTCGGCCAGGCCGGGCTCGGCGCCATGGCAATAACGGCCGGTATCGAACGAGCCCGCCAACATGGCCTCCAGCGAGGCAAAACCAACCCGCATCCAATGCAGCGTCCATTCGTCGCGTTCGGGCTGCGGCACATTCCATTCGCGATCAAAGAACTGCATCACCCGCAGATTGTTCAAGGGGTGAATATCGCAGGCCACCTGCTGTGCCAACGCACGCACGCGCGCACGGCCACCTGCATCCGCCGGCAACAGGGCTGGCTCGGGGAAAACCTCGTCCAGGTACTCAAGAATCGCCATCGACTGGGTCAGTACACGCTCGCCATGGCGCAGCGTCGGCACCAGCTCCTGCGGGTTCAATGCGGCGTAATCCGGCGCATGCTGCTGACCACCGTCGCGCACCAGATGCACCGGTGTGAGCGCGTACTGCAGACCCTTCAGGTTCAAACCGATGCGCACGCGATACGCGGCACTTGAGCGCCAATAGCTATAGAGCGACAGCCCTGCTTCCATGTCAGATTCCCCCATCACCTGCCACCACAATAGCGGCTGGCGGTGAGGATTCCTTCACCACCAGCACAGTCAACGCGCGAACTGTTCTATCAGGGACGCGAAGCCTGCTCGATGCGCTGTTCAATCGCACCAAAAATGCTGACGCCGTCACGGTCCAGCATCTCAATGTGCACCACGTCACCAAAACTCATGAACGGCGTCGACGGCTTGCCATCGCGCAGGGTTTCGACGGTGCGCTGTTCGGCGAAGCAGGATGCGCCCAGTGCGGTGTCTTCATTGGCAATCGTACCCGAGCCGACAATCGCACCGGCCGACAGCGGACGGGTCTTGGCCGCATGTGCAACCAGCTGGGCGAAGTTGAACTGCATGTCGACGCCGGCTTCCGGCGCACCGAACCACTTGCCGTTGATGTGGGTCACCAGCGGCAGGTGCAGCTTGCTGTCCTGCCAGGCAGCGCCCAGCTCGTCCGGCGTCACAAACACCGGGCTCAAAGCCGAGCGCGGCTTGGACTGCAGGAAGCCGAAGCCCTTGGCGAGTTCGCCCGGGATCAGGTTGCGCAGGCTGACGTCGTTGACCAGGCCGACCAGCTGGATGTGGCCAGCAGCCTGCTCCGGCGTTACCGCCATCGGCACGTCGTCGGTGATGACCACGATTTCGGCTTCCAGATCGATGCCGTAGTCCTCGCTGATCACCTTCACCGCATCGCGCGGGCCATAGAAGCCGGCGCTGGTGGCCTGGTACATCAGCGGATCGGTGTAGAAGCTCTCCGGCACTTCGGCGCCGCGCGCCTTGCGCACCCGCGCAACGTGCGGCAGGTAGGCACTGCCATCAACAAACTCGTAGGCGCGCGGCAGCGGCGCGGCCAGCGCCTGCATGTCCACGGCGAACTCACCTTCAACGGCGTCGGCATTGAGCTGCTCGGACAGCGCGTTCAGGCGCGGCGCCAGATTGGACCAGTCTTCCAGCGCCTGCTGCAGGGTGGTGGCAATGCCAGCGGCCCGTACCGCACGGGTCAGGTCACGCGAAACCACGATCAGAGTGCCGTCGCGGCCGCCATCCTTCAGGGAACCAAGCTTCATGGGAGTGTCCAGTCTGCGGAGAAATAAGTTTCAATTGTAATGAATAAGCCAGCTACCACCAGCCTCACCAGCCGAATGCTGAACGGGCGTTTTTGTGCCGGCCGAAACAATCCCTTAGACTAGCGCGGTCTGCCAGCGGCCGTCCGTTTCCCTCAGGGATCGCCGGCGGTGCAGGATCAGCGGCCATCTGGCCCATCCGCCCGCCCGCCCCCACTCCGACGCCTATCGTCACGCATTCCAGCCAGCGCACCGCGTTGGTTGCATCCAGATCTTGCAGCGCGGTTTACGGGAACGCTCCGAGATCAGCTGGTCTTCAATGATCAGCAACGCAAGCCCCTTTGGGCGCGCGTTCTTCATGTTTCGGAGTACTCCATGTCGTTTGAAAACCTGGGCCTTGCGCCCTTCCTGCTGCGCGCGCTCGCCGAGCAGGGCTATGAAAACCCGACCCCGATCCAGCAGCAGGCCATTCCGCTTGCGCTGGACGGCCGCGATCTGCTGGCCGGCGCCCAGACCGGTACCGGCAAGACCGCCGCGTTCGGCCTGCCGCTGCTGCAGCACCTGGCCACCTCGCCGCAGAGCGTGGGCAATGGCCCGCGCCGCCCGCGCGCCCTGGTGCTGGCACCGACCCGCGAACTGGCTACCCAGGTGCATGACAGCCTGCGTAGCTACAGCAAGTACCTGCGCATCCCCAGCGCCTGCATCTACGGCGGCGTCGGCATGGGCAACCAGCTGGACATCCTGCGCCGTGGCGTTGACCTGCTGGTCGCCTGCCCGGGCCGCCTGATCGACCACCTGGAGCGTCGCAGCGTCGACCTGTCCGGCGTCGAAATCCTGGTGCTGGACGAAGCCGACCGCATGCTCGACATGGGCTTCCTGCCCTCGATCAAGCGCATCCTGGCCAAGCTGCCGCGCCAGAACCGTCAGACCCTGCTGTTCTCTGCAACGTTTGAAGAGAGCATCAAGCAGCTGGCACTGGAGTTCATGCATAACCCGGAGCAGATCCAGGTCACGCCGAAGAACACCGTTGCCGAGACCATCACCCACCGCGTGCACCCGGTAGACGGCGCGCGCAAGCGTGAGCTGCTGCTGCACCTGCTGGCTGAAGACTCCCGCGTGCAGACGCTGGTGTTCGGCCGCACCAAGCATGGCTGCGACAAGCTGGCCGACTTCCTTGAGAAGTCCGGCATCAAGACCGCCGCCATCCACGGCAACAAGAGCCAGGGCCAGCGCCTGCGCGCACTGGCTGACTTCAAGGCCGGCCGCGTGACCGTGCTGGTGGCCACCGATATCGCTGCCCGCGGCATCGACATCAACGAGCTGCCGAAGGTCATCAACTACGACCTGCCGATGGTGCCGGAAGATTACGTGCATCGTATCGGCCGTACCGGCCGTAACGGTTCGACCGGTGAGGCTGTCTCGCTGGTTGCCCAGGATGAAGCCAAGCTGCTGCGCCAGATCGTGCGTCTGCTCGACCGCGACATGGACATCCGTGACGTGCCGGGCTTTGAGCCGCACACCCCGATTCGTTGGGGCAACAGCGCGCCGGGCAAGGCTGAGCATCCGGGTGGCCACAAGGCACCGCGTCGCGGCAACGGCGGCCATGCCGCACGTCGCCCGACCGGCGATGCTCCGCGCGGCGGCCGTGGCGGCCAGCCGCAGAAGCCGGGCGGCCAGCGTAATGCCGGCAATGGCCAGCAGCGTCGTGATGCGCACCCGGGTGGTGGTCAGCGTCGTGGCGGTGGTGGTGGTGGCCGCGGTCAGAGCCGTACCAGCGCCTGATTCCAACTTTTTGTTGGGATGAGTTGCAAAGAAAGGCCGACGCATTGCGTCGGCCTTTCTGGTTTCTGTGTGTTTTTTTTGTAAAACAGCCAAATCAGTAGCAACAGCGCCCCTCATCCGCCCCTGCGGGGCACCTTCTCCCGCATGCGGGAGAAGGGAAGGCCCGTCATTGCCACGTCGAGAATCGAGCACCGCGCTCGCGCCTACTGATGGTGGCCGAGCGCCTTGGCTTTGGCTTTGGCTTTGGCTTTGGCTTGTCCCTTCTCCCGTTTACGGGAGAAGGTGCTCCGCAGGAGCGGATGAGGGCAGCTTTCGCCTTTGCGATACCCGCTGCATACATAGACGAAGTAGAACAGCACGGCGCTGCGCACCGCCCCCGCACCCCCACCCCCCCCCCCCCCGCCGGAGAGGGGCTATGAGCGCTGCGGGGCTAAAGCCTTACTCCCCGCGCTGGCGCGGCGTGCTCAGATGGTTCGCCTGCAGCAAGGCATTGAGCAGCAAGCGCTCGGTGCCATGCCAATACTTGCGGTGCGCCGGGTCATCGGCAAACAAAACCACGTTGCCGTTGCCAGTCGGCACCACCTGCAAATAGCTGGAACCCGATACACGTGCACGATTGGCATCGGACAGATAGCCATTCACCACCGGCTCGCGATCAATGTTCACCACATTGAGGAAAGCATTCTTGACCGGCTCGAACACCAGCCCGCCTTCCTTGTTGACCCAGATGCGGCGCTGCTGCACACCAAAACCCAGCGGATGGGTCGGGTCGATATCGGCGCTGAGGATGTTGCCGCTGACCCTGCCCAGCGCGAACACATCACGCACGGTGCCGAAATCCAGACGCTCAGCCTCATCCTTCTTGTCGCCTTCGCGCAGCTTGGCTTCGGCCAGGCCCTTGTCGATGGCCCAGCGCGCGCCGCTGCCATACACCACCAAGGAACCACCAGCGGCGATCCAGCGTTTGAGCGCAGCCACACCGGCATCGCTGACCTTGGTATAGGTACCGCCAGACAGCACGATCGAGGTATAACGCGCCAGATCAACGCTGGCCAACTGCGATGGATCCAGCTTGCTGGACGGCAAGCCCAGCGAGGTATCCAGCGAGAACCAGGTTGAGCCAATCTCGGTTGCGGACACGCCCTCGCCCATCACCAAGGCGACGCTCGGCGTGCGCAGTACCCGCACATTGTCGCTACCCAGATCGATGCCGCTGGCAGCGCGGCCACTGGCCAACGCGTAGACCGTAACGCCAGCCTCCTGCGCACGCGCCAACACCTTGGCCTGCAACGACTCGGCATCCACGGTCTGGCCCACAACCGGAATCACCACCGCGCCATGACCGAACGCCACATCGCCGTTCGCGGTAGCCGCAGTAAATGGCTGATGTGCAGTGCGCACTCGCACGTTGTCACGCAGCAGGCCACCCAATAGACGGAAGCTGCCAAAGTCGCGCGCGTCGGCCACATAGGCGAAGCCAGCACGGCCGCCGCTGATGCCACCCTGTGCCACCGGCACCGCGTCCACCACCGCACCGCTCGGCAAGGCACCACGGCTGCCTGCATAACGCAGGCCATAGGCAGGTGCCACTGCATACGAGGTGCCGCTGTAGAACACATCGCCCTTCACCGCCGGCGTGAACTCGAAGATCGAATGGGCGAGGCGGAACTGCGGCTGCCGCGCCGGCACCACGTAGGCCGAACCGGCCTGGAAGCGTTTGCCATCCACTTCCACATCGCGCGCCAGCGCATGCACCTCGATGCGATGCTGCAACAGTACCGCCAGCAGCTTGCGGGTCAGCGTGGCATCAGCTGCATCGCCAAACACCCAGTCGTGCACCGGATAGGCCGCCGCCTGCTTCAAGGCGCTGCGGAAGAACTCCTTCTGCAGCGCGAACAAACGGTCGCGATCTTCAACCACGCCACGCACGCTGGCCAAGCCGGTAGCCACCTGGTTGCGAACGGTGAAGTTGAAGTGCAGCGGGCCATTCACCGATTCCTGCACCAAGCCACGCGAGCTGGCCTGCTCCACGGTTACGCCCACCGCACCGTGGAAATCCGGATAGGTCGAGCCATATATCGGCGAGAAATTGTCGAAGTTCTCACCGGTGTAATACAGCGAGCCCAGATCATCCAAGGCCTTGGCATGGAAGCGTGCCAACCACTTGTTCGCCTCATACGAGGACTTCGGCAGCAGCGGGCTTTCCATGCTCTTCGGCGACGGCTCGAAGTAATAGGTGCTGTCCTTGCCCATCTCGTGGAAATCGATCTGGATGTTCGGATACCAACGATGGAATTGCGCGACCTTCGGCCAACTATCGGCCTGCGCCAGCGCCAGCCAATCACGGTTGAGATCGGTGAAGTAGTGATTGACGCGGCCACTCGGGAAGGGCTCGACGTGTTCCTTGTCGGCCGGATCTGCCGATGCCGGGCGCGAGCCCCAGCCGTTATGCCAGTTGGCGGCGCGATCACGCCCATCCGGATTCTGTGCCGGATCGATCACCACCACCGCATGGTCCAGCCAGCGCGCGGTTTCCGCGTCCTGGTTGGCGGCAAGATAGTAGGCGGTGAGCATCGCCGCTTCGCCGCTGGAAGTTTCGTTGCCGTGCACGCTGTAACCCAGCCAGGCCACCGCCGGAGCATCGGCGCCGGGTAGCGGTTGTGCAGGATCGATCAGCGCCTGTCGCTGTGCGGCGATCTCGGCGCTGCGCGCATGATTGCGCGCCGAAGTGATGGTTACCAGCAACAACGGGCGCTGCTCGTAACTCTTGCCGATGACCTCGACCTTGACCTTATCCGAGACCCGCGCCAGTTCGTTGAAGTAGGCCACCAGCTGGTCGTGGCGGGTGTAATGGCTGCCGATCTCGTAGCCGAGGAATTGTTGCGGCGATGGCACCTTCGCATCGAACTGCTGCGCGGTGGGGAAGTAATAGCTGTTCTGGGCGTAGGCCGGCGACAGGCTGACAAGTGTTGCCAGCAACAAGACTGGCAGCAGACGTTTAAAACGGAACGACATGGGTGTAGCACTCCCCTATTGCATGAACGTTGTTGCGAATAATTGCTGGCGGCACGACCTGTAGTGCCGAGCCATGCTCGGCAGAGGCCTTCCCGCAAATGCTCCAGCGCAGCAAAGCTGCCCTCACCCCAACCCCTCTCCCGTAAACGGGAGAGGGGCTAAAGCGCAGAGGGCTTCAGATCAGAAGCGGTAATCAAAACCCAGCGTGTAATAGCGTCCACGCAGGTCGTACTGGCTGAAGTCATACGGCGCGCGCACACCCGGGAAGGTGGCGTCGTACGGTGGCTGGCGGTCGCCGATGTTCTGCACCTTTGCGTAGACGGTCAGCTTGTCGATGCCGGTGTAACCCAGGTACAGATCGAACTGGCTGTAACTGGCAACCTGCTTCTGCACGGCCTTGGCCGCAGCACTGCCTTCCTGGTCATAACTGCTGGTGTAATACCAGGTCAGCGCGGTGCGCCAATCACCCAAAGCCCAATCCAACGTGGTGGTGGCCTTGGTATCCGGCAGCGACGGGCCGAGGTTGGAGCCGGCGTAATCCACCAGCGGGCCTCCCACAACCTGCGGGCGCTTGTAGTCGATGACATAGGTCAGCGCTGAGGACAGGCCGAAGTCGCCTGCAGCTGCCGTCTGCCAACGCTGGCGCAGCTCGATGTCGATGCCGGAAGTCTCCAGCTGGCTCAGGTTCTGGTAACGGTTGTAGACCGCCAGCAACTTGCCGCGCGAATCGCGCAACACATTGGCCGGATCGTTCTCCTGCACCAAGGTGGTGGTGTTGCCGGTGCCGATCAGGTTGTCCAGCTTGATGCGGTAGTAATCCACACTCAGGTTCGTGTTCTGCCACGGCGACAGCACGAAGCCGGCGTTGAAGCTGCGCGTGCGCTCCGGATCGAGATTGGTATTGCCAACGGTGAAGAATGTCGGGTTCTGGCGCGAACCGGCGACGTCCGGATCATGCGGATCGACCACCGAGCCATACGCGATGCTGGTCGATGCCGAGTTCTCCGACAGCGACGGCGCGCGGAAACCGCGCGAGGCCGCAGCACGCACCAGCAACCAATCCAACGGCTGCCAGCGCAGGCCCAGCTTGGGCGAGAACGCATTGCCGAAATCACTGTAGTGATCGGCACGCGCGGCAGCCTGCAGTTCCAGCGTGCTATGCAACGGCACGCTTACTTCCGCGTAAGCAGCACTGACTTGGCGCTGGCCGTGGACTTCGGCGATTGCCGGACGCACCTGCAGGCCGGCATCGATCTGCCAGGGATTGTTGGAGTCGAGCTTTTCCTGCCGCCATTCGGCACCGGCGGCAAAGCCAATCTCGCCCGCCCAGGTTTCACCCAAAGTACCGGACACCTTGGCGTCCACACCCTTGAGCACCGATTCGGCCGGACGCAACGTGCTCAGGCCGATCGCAGCCAGCACCGCCGGATCGGTTGCCGACGGATTGAGCAGGTTGTAGCTGCCACTGGCCAGCGCGTCGTACAGCGTCCAACGATTGGCAAAACCACCGGAGACAGTCTCGCGCTGCTTGCTGGCTGCCTGGAACGCACCAACTTCCCAGTCCCACTTCTCAGTCTGCCCGCGCAGGCCGAGCACGCCACGATAGGAACGCGAGCGGTTGGTCTTGATGGTGCCGCCAAGGTTGAAGAATGTGTATTCGATCGGCACGTCCACGCCGTACGGGTTGTACGGATTGGCTGCCGGCAGCGTCGAGCGCACCGGCTCGGCCAGACCGGTGTCGGCGTTGAGCGCGAAGCGGCCGCTTTCCAGGGTGAAGAACGGGCTGGAGCCGAACCACGACACACCCTTGATGTCGCTGAAGATCACATCGGCGAAGGCTTCCACCGAGTCGTTGATGCGCAGCGTGCCATTGACGTAGGCCTGCCAACGCTTGGTCGACGGGATCAGCGTGGTGTACGGCGCCTGGTTGAAGGCGCAGGTGTCACCGGCCAGGCCGTCGATCGGGCCACTGGCGGTAAGTACGGTGCCTTCCGGGCAGTTGCCGGCGGCATCGAGCATCGGCACCGACTTGCCGCCGATCAGGTAGCGCGCGCCCTTGGCCGACCAACCATTCCAGCGACCACCGGCCTTGTCGGTATAGATGCCTGAGCGCGTGAGATCGCGCTGATCCTGATCCAGACGGTCGCGGTTATAGCCTTCCAGCGACACCAGGATGTTGTAGCCATCGCGGTCCAGATCGCCGATGCCGCCGACAAACTTGAGGTTCTGCTGATCCAGCCCACCGGCTTCGGAGGTGCCGCCACTGACGCCGACTTCAGCACCTTCAAAATTCTGCCGGGTGATGATGTTGACCACGCCAGCCACCGCATCGGAGCCGTATACCGCCGAGGCGCCGTCCTTCAGTACTTCGATCCGCTCCACCGCCACTAGCGGCAGCGCGTTGAGATCAACGAAGGTGTCCGACAGACCACCGGACGGGAAGCCGTAATTGGCCAGGCGGCGGCCGTTGAGCAGCACCAGCGTGTTCTTCTGCGACAGCCCACGCAGGCCGATGCCGGCCGAGCCGGAGGCCCAGCCGCTATTGCTGGTTTCGTTGCTGGCGTTGCCGGTGTTGGCGGAGATCGAACGCAGCAGGTCAGCCACGCTGGCCTTGCCGGTCTGTTCCAGTTGCTGGCGTTCGATCACCTGTACCGGATTTGCGGTTTCAGTATCGGTGCGCTTGATGTTGGAGCCGGTGACGCGCACTGCATCGAGGGTCTTGCTGCCGTCGGCAGCGGCTTCGGCCAGGGCGAGGGAGGGAGCAGCGATGGCAGCGGCCACCGCGAAAGCGAGCAAGGAACGAGTAGGCATGGAGTCCGGGAGAGGTGAATGACAACGTCAGCAGTACCTCACAACAGTCAAATGTCCGGCCAATCACTTTGTTGCATTCGCACATAACCATCCGTTACATCGCTCCATCCGGATGGATATGAAATTATGACTGGCATCACAGGCGCATACGCGAGGAGACGGCGGCACCCTACAATTGCGCCCATGGATATTTTCAAGGTTTTCACCCTCGAAGCCGCACACCGGCTGCCCAACGTCCCGGTCGGCCACAAGTGCTCCCGCCTGCATGGCCACTCGTTCCGCGTGGAACTGCGGGTCAGCGGCGAACCCGGCCCGGAGACCGGCTGGATCATGGACTTCAGCGATCTGAAGGCCGCCTTCCAGCCGCTCTACGACCAGCTCGACCACAACTACCTCAACGACATCCCCGGTCTTGAAAACCCCACCAGCGAGCGCCTGGCGATGTGGATCTGGGAAAAGCTGAAACCCGCGCTGCCGCTGCTCAGCGAAGTAGTGGTGCATGAGACCTGCACTTCCGGCTGCAGCTACAAGGGCGACAAAGCCGCCTGATCGCAGCGGTAGGCGGTAGTGCCGAGCCATGCTCGGCAGAGGCTTTACCGGAGTCACCTGTAGTGCCGAGCCATGCTCGGCAGAGGCTTTACACGCCATGCAGTGGAATTTGTAGGAGCGGTGTAAGCCGCGAAGCCGCGGCTGCAACAGCCAGCGAAAAACCAACCCCTCCCCAACCCTCCACTTGCCTGCGGCAAAGGGAGGGGGCAGACGTAGTGCCGAGCCATGCTCGGCAGAGGCTTTACCGGGAAGGCAGCTGCCCAGCATGGCTCGGCACTACAGAAAGCGGTCGTCTGAACCGTTCATAGGCACATGTTGCATCGCGGCAAAAGCGCGCTATGCTGCAACGCAACAAGACCCGCCGGATTGCACCGATGTCCGCTCAGTTCAACGACTTCAGCAGCTACACCCAGCAGCTCGCCGCTGCCGCCAACCGTGCCAATCGGCTCGCCTTGGAAAATGCTGAAAGCGTGTTCGGCGTGCAACTGCGTGCGTTCGAGCGCAACACCACCGCTGCGGCTGGCTTCTTCGGCGAACTGGCCCAGGCCGGTGCGCAGGCGGATCTGCAGGCGCTGCTGCCCAAGGGCATGCAGCTGGCGCGCGAGAACATCGAACGGCTGGCCAACGCCAACCAGGAAGTAGTCGGGCTTAGCCTGAAGACCAGCGAGGCATTGGGCGCACTGGTACGCCAGCCGTTCGCTGCCAAGCCCGCCAAGGCTGAGCGCAAAACCGACTGACACCCAGACAACAGAATTTGCGCGGTCCCTCCCCCGCGCAATCCCAGACCCGGCAGCTCCCTCCCGCTGCCGGGTCTTTTTTTGCCTGCAATCCCGGTTTTTCCTCCGCCATTGCGCGTGCAGCAGCAAGCGCGATCCAACTTGGATGGCCGCCGTTGGTCACGCATTCTCTCGCCACATCGCACCTGCTTCCCGCAGCACCTGCCGCTATGATTCGCCGCCATGAGCGACGACATCGACCTGCCCGCCCCCTACTTCAACAGCGCGCTTACCCAGCAGCAGCGTGACAGCCTGTCGCCGGATGACATCATCGCCCTGATGCTCGATGGCAACCGCCGCTTCATGATGGGCACGCAGCTGCCGCGCGACACCTTGGCCGAGCAGCGCTGCACCATCAGCGGCCAGCACCCGGCTGCGATTTCGCTGTCGTGCATCGACTCTCGCACGCCGGTGGAGATCATCTGCGACCTCGGCATCGGCGACACCTTCAACGCGCGCATCGCCGGCTATGTGGTCAATGACGACGTGCTGGGCAGCATGGAATACGCCTGCGCCGTTGCCGGCGCGCGGCTGGTCATCGTCATGGGTCACACCGCCTGCGGTGCAATCCAGGGCGCCATCGACGACATCGTGATGGGCAACCTGACCGGCCTGCTGGCCAGCATCAAACAGGCAGTGCAGGAAACGCCCTATGACGGCGACCGCACATCGGCCAACCCGGCCTTCGTCGACCTCGTCGCCCGCACTCACGTACAGCGCATGGTCACCGTCATCCGCGAGCGCAGCCATGTACTGCGCGAGCTGGAGCACGAGCGCAGGATCAAGATCATCGGCTGCATGTACGACATCAGCTCGGCGCGGATCAGTGTGCTTTGAGCTTCTGGAAGTTCAACTCATAACGCGCAGTCATCTATCTGGCCTGCAGCGACCCGCCCGAACTGGCAGAATCAACGGCTATGCAAGCGGTTAGAGACTCTTGAGATGTTCAACACCGATACGCTGACCGGCAGCAAGCCGGAACAGTACGCCCAGCTGCTAGCCCAGGCCCGCGCTTTGGTCCATGGCGAGCCAGATCGTATTGCCAACGCCGCCAATCTGTCGGCGCTGGTCTACCACGCGCTGCCACAGCTCAACTGGGTGGGGTTCTACTTCTACGACGGCAAGGAGCTGGTAGTGGGCCCGTTCCAGGGCTTGCCGGCCTGCGTGCGTATTCCCCTGTCCAAGGGCGTGTGTGGCGCAGCTGCCAGCAGCCGCCAGACCCAGCGCATCGAAGACGTGGATGCCTTCCCCGGCCATATCGCCTGCGACTCGGCCTCGCGCTCAGAGCTGGTGGTGCCTTTGGTTTACAACGGCGCGCTAATCGGCGTATTCGATATCGACAGCCCGGTGATCGCCCGCTTCGACGCGGATGATCAACTGGGGCTGGAAGCCATCGCCCAGGTATTTGTCGAGGCGCTGCAATGAGCGCGCCCAAGCTGCGCAATATCGGCCCCAAGAGTGCAGCCTGGCTGCGTCAGGTCGGTTTGCGCAGCGAGCAGGATTTGAGTGCGATCGGCCCGGTAGCGGCGTTCATGAAAGTGCGCCGCGCAGGCTTCAAGCCCAGCCTCAACCTGCTGTATTCGCTGGAGGGCGCGTTGGTCGGCTGCCATTGGCAGGAAATACCGGAGGCGCGACGCCAGCAACTGGTGGCGGAGTATGAAATCGCCGCTGGTGCGCTGCCTACTGGACGCGCAGGGCAACAGGCCGGTCCGGTGCATGAGACACATATGCAGGCCGAAGCTGACGAAGAAGATAACAGCGAGATCCGCTTCGAAGATTGAAGCCCGCGCGTTGCTTCTGTAGGAGCGGCGTCTGCCGCGAAGCTGGCCATTTTTCTAGATTGCGTAATGCACGATTCCGGACAGAGCTGTGGCTTCGCGGCTTACGCCGCTCCTACAACCTCCGGGTAGATCTTGTGGGAACGGCGTAAGCCGTGAAGCTGGCCATTCCTTAGATTGCGCATTGCATGATTGCCGATGCCGCTGTGGCTTCGCGGCTTACGCCGCTCCTACAAAACCGGTGGCGAGCGGTGCGAGGATTACCAAGGCCAACAACAGCAAGGTCTCCACCACTTCGACACTGGCGCCCAGGCCATCGCCGGAGATGCCGCCAAGCTTGCGCTTCCACCACAGCGCAACCAGCGGCACCAGCAGCAACGCCAGCAACAACGGCCAAGCGACAAACACGCTGATAGCAGCCAACAACGCAGCCCACAACCACATCGCCGACGGTCGCAGCTGCCAGGAAAAACGCTCACCCAAACCATCGCCATGCAGCGACGGTATGCGCTGGCTCCACCACAAGGTGCCCCAACGCGCCCACGCCGGCACCAGCACGATGCCGAACCACAGCGGGCCCACCGCAAGCTCAGTCAGCAGCACGAACTTGAGCAGCAGCTGCATGATCAGCGTGACCACGCCGAACACCCCCATATGCGGGTCTTTGAGCACTTCCAGAAAACGCTGCGGGTTGCGGTGCGCCGCGCCGAAGGCATCAGCCACATCGCCCAGACCATCCAGATGCAATGCGCCGGTCACCCACACCCAGACCAGCAAGGTCAATGCGCCGGCCAGCCATGGACGATCAGCCAAGCCATACAGCGGTAGCGCCAGCAGCACGCCGATGATGATGCCGACCAAGGGGTAGTACACCGCCGACCTGCTCAGATCTTCCTGACGGAAATCGCGCACCTGTGGTGTCGGCAACCGGGTCAGGAATTGAATGGCAAGGATCAGGCGGCGTCCGATCATGGTTGTCGCAACTCCAGCAGTTCACCCCACAACTGCCCGTCTTCGCCGCGCTCCACGCGCAGGCGCACACGGGTGCCGTAATCAATGCGCATCGCCCACAGCGATGACAAACTCATGCCGCAGACCCGCGACACCACCAGCCGCAGCACGCCGGCATGACTGACCACCAGCACCGGCTGGCCGTCGCCATCGTCTTCGTCCACCAAGCGATGCAGCTGCTCTTCAACACGCGCCTGGAACTGCTGCCAGGATTCGCCGTTGGGCGGCACCACATCGTGCGGCTCGCTATAGAACCCAGCCAATTGTTCGGCCGGCAGTTCATCGAAATGCAGCCCGTCCCAATCGCCGAAGTCGAGCTCGGCCCAATCCGGATGGATCTCGCAGAACTGGTTGCTGCCGGCCACCAGCGCATGCGCGGTGTCCAGCGCGCGCCGGCGCGGCGAGCTGATCACGCGGCTCCAGCCGATGCCGGCATGACAGCGGTACAGCGCATCCATCGCACCGTCGATCAAGGGCGGGTCAGTACGACCGTCCAGATGACCTGCACGCCCAGTGGAAGCATGCCGCAGCAGATCAAGAATCATCGGCCACCACCGCGATCGGCAACAGCGGCTTCAGCAAACGTCGCCATGCTGTTGTGCAGGGCGCAGGCCATGCGTACCAGCGGCAGCGCGAGCGCGGCGCCGGAGCCTTCGCCAAGACGCAGGTCCAACGACAGCAATGGCTGTGCCTGCAGCGTTTCCAACAGACGAATATGACCGCGCTCGGCCGATTGATGCGAGAACAGCAGCCACGGCCGCAGACTCGGATTGATGCGCACTGCCGCCAATGCCGCAGCAGAGACGATGAAGCCATCCACCAACACCGGAATACGACGCTGCGCAGCGGCAATCATCGCCGCGCTGATCGCTGCGATCTCCAATCCACCTACACGTTGCAATGCTTCGCATGCGGGCGACTCGGCCGTATCGATCGCTTCACCATGCAGGCTCAGCGCGCGTGCGATCAGATTTTTCTTCTGCACCATGCGCACCGCATCCAGGCCGGTACCAGCACCGACCAACTCGTCCAGCGGCAACGGGCCAAGCACGGCGGCTACCGCACTGGCAGCGGTGGTGTTGCCGATGCCCATCTCACCGAACACCAACAGATCGGTACCGTCGGCGCAGGCAGCTTCCACCGCGCGACGACCGGCATCGAAGGCAGCGTCCAGATCGGCAGCCGACATCGCAGCGGCAGTACTGAAATCAGCAGTGCCGTGCAACGTCTTGGCACTGACCACACCGGCAATCGGCGCGGTGGCGCGGCTGCCCACATCCCAGACGTGCAGCGGCAGGCCCAGTTCGCGCGCCAGCACCGCAATGGCGGCACCACCGCCGGCAAAGTTGTGCAGCATCTGCACCGTCACTTCCGCTGGGTAGGCCGAAACGCCCTGCGCGGTCACACCGTGATCGCCAGCGAACACGACCACCGGCACACGTTGCGCCACCGGCTGATCCACGCCTTGCAGCGCGGCCAGCTCAACGGCCAAGGTCTCCAAGCGGCCCAACGCGCCTTCCGGCTTGGTCAGCTGGCGCTGGCGCAGCAGAGCACGCTGCCGGTATTCCTGCGAAGGCTGGCCGCAGGCCTGCCCGTACCATGTTTCTGTCACGACACTTCCGATACTGCGTTTGCAGCGCGCATTCTAGCCATTCAGCAACAGTGCTGCGCATGAGCTGCTTCGGCAGTCACTGCGCAAACCCAACCCGAGCAACACATAACCCGGGTAAATGCAGCGCACCCGGGAATGTGATTGCAGCAGCAATGCAGGTCCGCAACGCCCTGCACTTCCCCGTTGCAGGTGTGCTTATCTGGGCTACAAGGGCCTGATAGCCGCTACCAGACTTGTCGCCCACGCTGTCCACATACACCGACCAACGACGCAGCGGTACGGTGGCCGTTGCCGCCCATTCCGGCAACGCTGGCGGCAATGGCATAGAATGCGCGCACTTTCAGGTGACCGCCCGGCATTGCCGGTCGGTTGAAACGGGAAGCCGGTGCCGCGCATTGCTGGATCTCCAGCATGTCGCCATTCCGGCGCTGCCCCCGCAACGGTAAGCAGGACAAGACCAGGCATACCGCCACTGTGCACCGCACGGGAAGGCGCCTGGACGGAAGCGGCACACGCCGCCTCGCCTGCGAGTCCGGAGACCGGCCCGAAAGCCGACTGGTTGCGATGCGGAGGGCATGGCGGCGGCTGTAGCGCCGTGTGCGCCGCCTCCGTCTTCTCCCTCTTCTGGCAGCCTTCCCCATCCGCCTGCGCGGGAGCGTGCAGGCCCAGGAGCTTCCATGAAACTGTCTTACCACTCTCTTTCGCTCGCCCTTGCCCTCGCACTGCCGGGCGTTGCCGCCGCGCAGAACGCACCGACCGAGCTGGACGACGTCACCGTCACCGCTACCCGCACCCCGGTCTCCATCCAGAACAGCGTGGTGCCGGTGCAGGTCATCGACCGTGCGCAGATCGACCACAGCCAGGCCAACTCGCTGCAGGACCTGCTGCGCGGCCGCGCTGGCCTGGACTTCGCCAACCAGGGCGGAAACGGCAAGATCACCTCGCTGTTCCTGCGTGGCAGCAACTCCAACCAGGTGCTGGTGCTGGTCGACGGCGTGCGCGTTGCCTCGGCCACCAGCGGCATGGCCGCACTGCAGGACCTGCCGGTCGACCAGATCGAGCGCGTTGAGATCGTGCGTGGCCCGCGTTCGAGCCTGTACGGCTCCGAGGCCATCGGCGGCGTGATCCAGATTTTCACCCGCAACGCTGGCAAGGGCCTGCAGCAGAACCTGGCGATCACCGCCGGCAGCAACAACCTGCGCCAGGTCAGCGCCGGCTTCAGCAACCGCGGTGAACGCGGCTGGATCTCGGCCCAGGGCGGCTACCAGGAAACCGACGGCATCAACGCCTGCCGTGGCACCGCCGCTGGCTGGGGCGCTGGCTGCTTCGCCGATGAACCGGACCGCGATGGCTACCGCAACACCTCCATCAACGTGCGCGGTGGCTACGCCCTGACCGACACGCTGAGCCTGGAAGGCCACGTGCTCAACGCCGACAGCTTCAACGAATACGACGGCAGCATCTTCGGCGGCAACGAAGCCGACAACCGCCAGCAGGTCTTCGGCGCCAAGCTCGCCTGGGCTGCATCGGAGCGCTTCAACCTGACCGCACAGGTTGGCCGCAACCGCGACGAAGCCGACAACTACTTCGCTGATGCCAGCACCGGCACCCGCAGCTTCGCCAGCGCCTTCGATACCCGCCGCGATACCGCCAGCGTGCAGGGTGACTTCACCATCGCCGAAGGCCAGCAGATCACCGCCGGTGCCGATTGGCAGAACGACAAGGTCACCAGCTCCACTGCTTTCGACATCGACCAGCGCGACAACCTTGGCGTGTTTGCCGAGTACCAGGGCCAGTTCGGCGCGCACTCGCTGCAGGCCAGCGTGCGCAACGACGACAACGAGCAGTTCGGCAACCACACCACCGGCAGCCTGGGTTATGGCTTTGCCTTTGGTAACGGCTTCCGCCTGACCGCCAGCGCCGGCACCGGCTTCAAGGCACCGACCTTCAACGACCTGTACTACCCGGGCTTCAGCAACCCGAACCTGAAGCCGGAAGAATCCAAGAGCCTGAACCTCGGCATCGCGCAGTACGCCGACAACTGGAACTGGACCTTCAACGCCTACGAAACCCGCGTCGACCAGCTGATCGGCTATGACAGCAACTTCGACCTGGTCAACGTCGCCGAAGCCCGCATCCGCGGTGCCGAGCTGACCGGCTACCTGTCGCTGGCCGGTTTCGACATCAACGCCCAGGCCAGCTTCACCGACCCGCGCGACCACACCTCCGGCGCTGCCACCTATGACAACCTGCTGGCCCGCCGCGCGCGTACCAGCGGTCGTCTGGACGTGGACAAGCGCTTCGGCCCGCTGCGTCTGGGCGTGACCGCTGCAGGCAGCGGCCACCGCTTCGACAACGCTGCCAACAGCGTGCGTCTGGCCGGCTACGGCACCATGGATGTGCGCGTTGAATACGCCATCAACGACGCATGGAGCCTGCAGGCCAAGGCCGCCAACGTGTTCGACCGCGAGTACGAAACCGTTGCCTGGTACAACCAGCCGGGCCGCGAGTACCAGCTGACCCTGCGTTACAACAGCAAGGCCAACTGAGTCAGCGAAACCGCAGCGTCGCTGCGGTTTCCATCAGCGTGAAAACAAGCAGGGCCGACGGTCATCCCGTCGGCCCTGTTCTGTTTTCAACCAACGGGCGGCCTTACAGCTTCATGCGCACGCCGATGTTGAAGGTGCGGCCCAGCACGTCGTATACCGCTGCCTGATAGCCGGTCTGATTGAAACCGGCACCGCCTGCCTCTGCACCCGGCACCCGTGGCGGCGCGCGATCAAACACATTGTTCATGCCACCGAACACACTGAACTTCGGCGTGAGCTGATAGCTGGCGTAGAAGTCGCTGTAGAAGGTATTGCCGGCCCACTCACGCTCGTAGCTTGCGGTAGAGGTATTGCTGCCACGCATCTTCGATACGTGCCGCAGGGTCCAGTAGACACTGGCCTTGGGATTGGACCAACCGGTACGTACCGTGCCCTTCCACTTCGGCGTGCCCCACAGCGTCAGGTAATCCCATTCGTCATCTGGATTCAACGGGTCGGCGACAAACTTGCGTTCCAGGGTCCGGCCGTAGCTGAGGTCCACCAGGAGGCGGCCCGCATTGGAATTGGCTGCACCTCCCAGGTCGTAGTACCAGTTGGCATTGATGTCCACGCCACGGGCGATGCTCTGCGACAGGTTCAACTGTTGCACGGCGACTTCTACGATGTCGCCCGCCGAGTCACGGGTGACCAGATCGCAGAAAGTATTGTTCAGGCTGGCCTGGTCGACGCAGCGGTTGAGTATGGTCTGGTGGTCCAGGGTGGAGATCACCCCGCGCAGGTCGATCTTGTAGTAATCGGCAGACACCGTCAGGTTGGAGATGAAGCGCGGCCGCAGCACCACGCCGAAAGTGGTGGTCTTGGCAGTCTCAGGCTTCAGCTTGACGTTGCCCGAATAGACGATGTCCTTCCACTGCCAGTAGTTGCCGACGCTGGTATCGCTGGGGCTGATGGCCGCGCAGTTGCCCGCCGTGTAGCTGGTGGTACTGGTGCGGTTGGCCAACGCATAGTCGTTGCAGGGATCGTAGATCCATGCCGACGACACCCTGCCGGCCGTGTACAGCTCACCGATATTGGGTGCGCGGATCGCCTTGCCGTAGGTGCCGCGCAAAGTGATGTCTTCGATCGGCGCCCACTCCAGACCGAGCTTCGTCGTCGTGGTCCGGCCGGCGGTGCTGTAGTCCGAGACACGCCCGGCCAGCTCCAGCGACAGACGCTCTGCGCCGGTCACGCCCGACAGCAAGGGCAGGCTCAGCTCGCTGAAGATTTCCTTGACGCTGAACTCGCCGGTCAGGCTGCTCTGGGTGGTGCCAAGGCTGGGGTCATAGGCCGGGTTGGTCGGGTCGTACTGGGCGATGGTGCCGATCTCATTGCGTTCCTTGCGGTACTCCGCACCCACCACGATCTTGGCTTCACCACCGGGCAGGTCGAACAGGCCGCCGGAGGCATAGGCCGATGCAACTTTCTGGGTAAGCGTGGTGGTCGACCAGTCGGTGTCGTAGGTCAACCAGTCGACCATCTCCGAGGTCAGGCGCTTGAACGGATTGATCGCCACGCAACCGGCCGGGCCATCCCAACAGATCGGGTTGCCGGCACCATCCACATAGGAATTCAGGCCCGACAGCAAGCGGTCATAGGAGCCTGCGTTGAGTTCGCGGGTGCGCTGGCGGCTGCGTCCGTAAGAGTAATAAGCCTCGTAGTTCCAGCTGCGGCCGAAGAAGTCGAAGTAGCCTTCCGCGCCGACGGTGGCCTGCAACAACTTGCGGTCGGTCTGCTGGCGCATATGCCCCAGATCTTCATCGAAGTGGCGGCCGAACGCGATGCCATTGGTGAACGCACCACCGTTGGCGGTGATCATTTCCTGGGTGATGAAGGGGCTGTAATACGGCACCACTTCACTGCCGCCCGAACCATAGGTGCTGAGCGAGCGCCAGGACGCTTCGGACTGACTCTGCGAATAGTTGACCGTGCCAACCAGGCGCAGCGCATCGTTGACGTCGAAATCCAGCGTCGAGCGCACGGTCTGGCGATCCGACGGCGTCACCAGGTACCAGGAATCGTAGCGGCCACCAAACTCACCGCCATCGGTGGTGCCCTGCTGCAGCACGTTGAAGCCGGTGCTGAGGTTGGTCAGCCCGCCCGGGCCAAGTTGTGAGTGGCGCAACGAGCCATCCGGATTGAAGGTGTACAGGCAGCTGGCGGCATTGGCCACCGTGCAGTTGCCCAGCGATACGGTCGCATTGGGCGAGTTGTAAACGTTGCGGCTGTTGTCCAGGATCACGTACGGATCGGTGCTCTTGGCGCGTGCGTAATACGGGTAGCCGTTGGCGGTCCAGGGACGGTCCTGGCCGCGCACGGTACCGGAGTTCTCTTCCCAGAAGCCGTACAGGGTGAAGTTGCCGCGGTTGTCAGCGAAGTTCTTGCCGAACAGAACGTCACCGGTATAGGTCGGCATGTCGCCACGCGAGGAATCACCGTAGCGAACGCTGGCTTCCAAGCCTTCGTAGTCGCGCTTGAGGACGAAGTTGACCACACCGTTGACCGCATCGGCGCCATACAGCGCTGAGGCGCCACCGGTGACCACATCCACGCGCTCGATCATGCTTGCAGGCAGTGCACTGACATCCACACCGGCGGTGCCGGGGATCGATGCAACTTGCCGGCGCCCATCCACCAGCGTCAGCGTTCGCTGCACGCCCATGCCGCGCAGATCCAGTGCACTGACACCGACGTCGCCGGTCTGGTTGGCGGTCTGGCTGGTCTGGGTTGCCGCAAAGCTGGGCAGCTGGTTCACCAGATCGGCGATCTGGGTGTAGCCGGAAGCCTGGATTCTCTCCGCGTTGATTGCCGTCACCGGCGCCGGGCCTTCGAAGCCCGGCTCACGGCGGATGCGCGAGCCGGTCACGATCACGGTATCGAGATTCTTCGCTTCGGTGCCAGCAGGTTGTTCCTTCGCGGCCTCCCCGGCAGCATCCTGCGCCCAGGCCGAGCCCATGGAAGTAGCACACAGCGCCATAGCAACAGCGACTGCCAGTTGGCCACGCCGGCGACACGGCAAGCGCTTGGCGGGATCGTTCGTTTTCATTTACTTCCCCTCGAATATGAAATGTCCAACGAAAATTCAGCAATCAACAACATCTGCTTCTGACCACCCGCCCAGCGCCTCGCCTTGATTGACGTGCGGCTTCAGCTACAGCTGCAGGTCTACGACGCGCACCGCCGCTGAACGGCTTTGCGAAGACTTCGACCATTTCCCGCGCACACACCAACCGACCTCGGCGCGGGCAAACGCGAAGGTCGACAGCCAATGGAGCAGTCACGATCCTGACGGCCACGAACGAGACCGGACCGAAGGCAAAAAATCCACACACAAACCCGAACCGCGCCCGGCATCGCGTACGCCGGTTCTGGCAGAAACGCACTACCTTGGCATAACCGGCCCAGGCTTTCAGATCCGCCTAATACCAGCCCCCTGACAGGTATCGACGCGCGCCTTCCCGCTGATCAACCGGGAGGACGAAAAAAAGCCACACAACCCGTAACAAGTGCAACCATTTGATTTGTATACGTACGTAAGAACGAAAGAAGTTCATGACCGTACATTTCGGGTTCAATACTCCACTGGTCGCAGTGCTGTGCGCTAGGTGTATCTTTACTTGCACAATGCGGATTTCAGCATACTAATTTCGCTTGAGAGACGGCCGCCGGAATGGCAGGGTGTGCGCTCTGCAACGGAGAGCAACGCCATGGCTGTCACCCTGTCACCGCAGGTGTTGGTGCGCATGTTCGATCCACTTCCCGACGTGGTGTTCTTCATCAAGGACACCGAATGTCGGTACACACACGTCAACCAGACCTTGATGCAACGGCTGGCGAAGAAGAGCCGCGAGGAGATCGTCGGCAGGAGCGTATTGCAGCTTTATCCTGCGCACCTGGCCGCACGCTACATCCTGCAGGACCGTCGCGTACTGACCGGCGAAGTGATCGAAGACATGCTTGAGCTGCAGCTCTATGCAAACCGCAGCCCGGGCTGGTGCCTCACCCTCAAGCAGCCGCTGGTTGAGGACAACCGTATCGTCGGCTTGATCGGCATCTCGCGTGATCTCGGCCAGCCGGATCGCGAGGACTCGTCCTTCCAGCGCCTGCATGCTGCAGTGGAATACATGCAGGCACATTTCCATGAACCGCTGCGCGTGCGCACGCTGGCCGGCAAGAGTGGTGTCTCGGTGGCGCAGCTGGAGCGATTGTTCAAGAAGGTATTCCAGCTGACACCGCAGCAGCTGCTGACCAAGTTCCGCATCGAAGCCGCCACCCGCATGCTGTTCACCGAAACCAGCATCGCCAGTGTTGGCCAGGCCTGCGGTTTCTCCGACCAGAGCGCATTCGCGCGCCAGTTCAAACACACCGTTGGCATGACACCACGCGACTATCGGGCGCTGGCGGCAGCACCGAAGTAGTCATTCCGCCAATGCGCGTAGCGATACGTGCGAACAGCACGACTTCGCCCACGCACCGCCAGATACTCAGTCATCGCAGGCAACCACCAGCGGTACGCCGCGGGTTGGGTGCTCGATTACCTGCACCGGCTGGCCGTAGACCTTGCCGATGGTGTCGCGGGTCAGTACTTCGCGCGGTGAGCCATCGGCGGCAATGCGCCCATCGCAGAGCATCACGATGCGGTCGGCATAGGCCGATGCCAGGTTGAGGTCGTGCAAGACCACCACCACGCAACGGCCCTGCGCTGCGAGTTCGCGAGCACTGCGCAAGGTGCGCTCCTGATGGCGAAGATCGAGTGCGGCGGTTGGCTCATCCAGCAGCAGTACCGGCGTCTGCTGTGCCAAGGCACGCGCAAGCGAGGTGCGCGCAGCCTCGCCACCGGACAGCGTCTGCACATCGCGACCGGCGAGGCCGGCGACATCGACTTCGAGCAACGCCGCTTCGATGATTTCCGCATCCTGTCGTGGTTGTGGCGGATGCGGCAGACGCCCCATCGCCACCACTTCACGCACGCTGAAGGCAAAGTGCACGGCGTGATCCTGCGCCATCACTGCCCGCTGCAGCGCAAGCTCACGCACCGGCCACTCAGCCAGTGCACGGCCCTGCAGCAGTGCCTGCCCAGCATCCGGCTCGGCATCGCCGGCCAGCAAGGCCAACAACGTGGATTTGCCCGCACCGTTAGGGCCAACCAAGGCAGTCAGCGTGCCGGTCTGCAGGGAAAGATCAACACCCGCCAACACCTGACGGCTGCCACGCAGCACGCTGACCTTGCGCAGCTCAAGCAGCGGCGTGCTCATGCTCGCCCTCCACGCTTGCGCAATACCAGCCACAGGAAGAACGGTGCGCCCAAGGCAGCGGAGAACAAGCCGAGCGGGATCTCCGAGGGAGGATCCAACGTGCGCGCAGCGGTATCAGCCACCACGATCAACAGCGCGCCGACCACACCCGACAAGGGCAATAGCCAACGGTGTCCCGGGCCGACCAGCATCCGCACCAGATGCGGCACCACCAGTCCGACGAAACTGACGCTACCCGCAAATGCCACCGCTGCACCCACCAGCAGCGCACTGAACGCAACCAGCAACAGCCGCGTCCGCGCGACATCCAGGCCGATGTGACGTGCCTGGCGCTCACCGAGCGCAAGCATGTCCAAGGGCGTAGCCAGCCGCAGCAACGCCAGCAGGCCGATCACGAATACCGGCGTGACCGCCGCCACGTCGCTCCAACTGGCCTGCGCCAACGAGCCCATCTGCCAGAACACCAGCGACTGCAGTTCGCTCTCGCTGGCGATGTAGGTCAGGAAGCCGACCGCCGCCGAGCAGCCCGCACCAATCGCGATGCCGACCAGCAGCAAGGTCGCGGTGCCTTCACCGCGCCCCGGCCGGGCCAACAGATAGATCAAGGTCGTCGCACCGGCACCGCCAATGAAGGCGGCCAGTGGAATCAGCCACACAGCGAATGCACCCGCACCGAGCACGATGGCCGCCACCGCGCCCAGCGCCGCGCCCTGACTGACACCGACGATACCGGGATCAGCCAGCGGATTGCCGAACAAGCCCTGCAAGGCGACGCCAGCCATCGCCAGCGATGCTCCCACCAGCGCGCCGAGCAATGCGCGTGGAATGCGCAGCTGCCAGACCACGCCCATATCGCGGGCACTGATCGATTGCGGATCCGCCAAGCCGAACTGCGCCGCCATCGCCCGCAGCACATCGGCCGCAGGCAGCTTCAGCGGGCCGGTGCCGAAGGACAACAGCACCGCCGCCAGCAGCACCGCCAGCAACAGACATAGCAGCAGCGCGCCGTTCGGCCGCCGGACCTGCGCCGACATCATCCGCGCGACAACTCCGCCAGCGCCTGCGCCAAGGCCAGCGCACCGGCACCCGAGCCCACGCTGGTGGATTTGAGTTCGACATCAGGCATCACCCAGACACGGTTGGCCGCACCGGCCGGCGTGTGCTTCAGAGTTGGATAGGCCTTCCACAGGCCGGCTTCACCGCCGAACAGGCGCAGGTCGTTCTCCGTTACCAGGATCACGTCTGGCGCTGCCGCAACAACGCCCTCGTTGCTGAGTTGGGAGTAGTTGGCCACGCCCGCTTCTTCGCCGATGTTGATGCCACCGGCGATGGTGATCAGCTGGTTGGCAGCGCTATCAGCACCGGCCACGGTCGGCAGGCCACCGGCGCCGCTCGCCGACAACGCGATCACCCGCGGGCGCTTCGCGTTGTCCTTGGCAATGGCTGCCGCCTGGTCGAGCTGTGCCTGCACCTTGGCCGCGAGTTCCTCACCCTGCGTGGCCAGACCCAAAGCAGCAGCCACCTTGCGCACCTTGTCCGCCGGCGGCTGCAAGTCATCGATCACCACCGCGGCATGGCCGGTCGCGCGCAGGCGTTCGGCCAGCACCGCATGGCGGCGCAGGCTGTTGCCGAGGAACAGGGTTCCTTCCAGGCTCAGCACGCCTTCCACACCGGTGGTGCGGTTGAACAGGAAGTGCTTAGGCGCCGCCTTGCCTGCGGCCGTTGCCGAGCGCTCCGGTGCGGCGTAGACCTTGTCGGCCAGGCCCAGCGCTTCAATCACCGCGATCACATCATCGCCACCAGCGACGATGCGACTGATGTCGGTCACTTCGACGTCCACGCCATCATCCGAGCGTAGCTTGGCCGGCAACTGCGGCGCTGCTGCAGCCACCTGCGGCACGTCCTGCCCGGCCACGCGCTTCCAACCCGCCGGCAATATGCTCGCATCAGCGGCATCGGTAGCAGGCGCCGCAACTGCAGGGGCTTCGACTGCGGCCGGCGGTGGTGCCGGGCTGCGATCACAGCCGGTAATCAGCACGGCCAGCAGCAGGCCGAGGCTGGTCGGAACAAGGGTGGTGGCTTTCATCAACATTTCCTCGGTTACCAGATTGGCCGACGCATCGGAGCTGCGTGCCAGCCAGATTTTGATGGCAGTGCGGGAGATGCCGTTGCCGGCATCTCCCGCGCGTTTATCGCCTTGCCGCGCACAGGGCGCGACGGATCACTCAGCGCTGCACAGGCAGCAGGCGGGTGATGCGATCGCCCTTGGCGTCATCCGCGCCCTTGGACTTGTTGATCGCGAACATCACCGCATCCGGACCCTTGCTGACGTGGTTCGGGTAGGTGCCGCCGTCGAGGTTGGCGACGATCTTGCCGCCTTCATCGACCACCGTCACGGTGCCGGCAGCGCGGTTGCTGACATAGGCCAGACGCGTGCTCGGGCTGTAGGACACATTCAAGGAACCGGCGCCGACATACACGTCGTGCTCGACCTTGGCCGTGGCCGGGTCGACGATCAGCAGGTTGTCGCTGCCCTGCGATACCACCAGCAGGCGCTTGGCGACCGGGTTCCATGCAACACCGATCGCATCACGCGCGCCAGCCAGCGGGAACACCTTCTCCACCTTGCCACTGGCACCGTCGATGATTGCCGCCTCGGCGGCGGCCAGGCTGACGGTATAGACCTTGCCGGTGGCCGTATCGATGTCCAGGCTGCCCGGGGTGAAGGTCTCGCCGCGCTTGCCGGAGGCAATAGTGATGTTGTCCAGCTGCTGCAGCGTGCGGGTGTCGAACACGCTGATGTAGTCGGCACCGGTGGCCGAGACGTAGGCGCGGTTGCGCTGCGCATCGACCACCACGTCACGCGCGTGCGACACCGCGCCGACCGGGAACTGCTTGACCAGCGACAGGTCGGACTGGCGGTAGACCGCCACCGTGTCCTGGCGGGTATTGGTCACCCACACATTGCCGTTGGCGTCATCCACGCCCACGCCGTACACGGCGAACAGGTTGCCGTCATTGCCCGGTGCCGTCTGCGGCGATACGCGAGCGATGATCTGCAGGGTTTCCGGGTCCACCTTGAGCAGCTCGGACTGCTTCACCGGCGGGCGGCCGACCGCGCTGGTCACGAACGCGGCCTTGCTGACCGGGCTGTAAGCCACCTGGTACAAGCCCTGCACCAGACGGTTGCTGGCGGCCTGGATGCGTTCCTGGCCGGACAGGGGCACTTCCCGCGAGACCTTCAGCGAGAACACTGCCGCTGCGTCCGGCGCAGCGGCCCGCACCACGATCGGCTGCGGGCCGGCGACGGCATCGGCCGGGATGGCCAGCGTGCCGCTGAACTTGCCTTCGCCGTTGGCGACATAAGGCTGCGCGTTGAGCACGGTCTCACCGCGCAGCAAGGTCACCTTCTGTCCCGGCGTGAAGCCATTGCCTTCAATACCGGTTTCGCTGCCCGGCAGCACCACCGGTGCGGTAGCGCGCACGCTGCCGTTGAATGCGGTATCCGGCTGCGCGAATACCTGGGCGCCGGCAGCGCCGGTGGCCAGCAACAGGGCCAGGCCGAGCAGATGCGGACGCGCGACGCGGGCAGTGGTGGAAGCAGTAGTGGAACGAACGTTTGCCATCGGGCATTACCTCTTGGGTGCTGCGCGACGTCGCGCGCATCGTGGGTTTCTGCCTGGGCGGTGACGCTGCCTGGGTAATGGAGTGCCGTGCCGTCGGCCCGGACTTGGAAGTCATATCAGGAGCGCGGCTCCGCGCTGCGGTCACGCACGCCGGTGATTTCATGCAGCGCGCGCATCAACGAGGCGCGGAACATCGGGCCATGGCCGAGGCCGTCGAACTGGTGGTACTCGACATCCAAGCCGGGCACCTGCCGCAGGCGCGCCGACAACTGCTCGGCAGCGTCGGACGGTGCGCCAGAGACGCGCTTCAGATGTGCGAGCACACGCGGGTTGTTCATGTCGCGGTTGCTGGTATCGCGATCACGCTCACCGCCACCAAGCATCATCAGCACCCGCGCCGGATGACTGGCGTTGTTGCCGATGAACTGGCGTTCGGGAGCGCCCAGCATCGCGCCCTGCTGCCACCACAGCGACGGGCTGGCCGGCACATAGGTCTGGAATGCGCCGCTGCGCGTGTACAGCGTGTGCAGCACGAACAGCCCGCCCAGCGAATGGCCCCACAGTGCCTGCTTGCTGGCATCGGTTGCCACGTGCTGCGCCAGCTGCGGACGGATGCGCCGCTCGATCACTTCCAGGAACGCATCGGCGCCACCGCCGACCGCCGCGCCACCGTCTTCGGGCTGGTCAGCAATCGGCGTGTAGTCGCGGGTACGCGCAGGCGAATCGATGCGCTGCTGGTTGTCGTAGCCGACGAACACCAGCACGGTCGGCTGCTTCTGCGCCAGTTCCTCCAGCAGCGGCGCGTCGAATTCCATCAACGCGCCATTGCCATCGAGCATCCACAGCGCCGGGAAACCCGCCGCCGGTGCCTTACCGGCAGGGATGCCGAGGTTGACCCGCCACGTGCGCTGGCCATCTTCACTGCGTACCACGAAACGTTCAAAGCGGTAGTGCGCCGAGCCGGTGTCGGCAACGGTCTGGCCCATCAGCTGCGCAGGATTGCGTTGCTGGGCCACTGCCATCGGCGCGACTACGCCGAGCAGCAGCGCGGCCACGGCGAGCAGTGAGTGAAAGCGGATACGCATGTGAGTTGTCATCGCTATGCCTGGATCAGAAGCCGACGGTCAGGTTCACCCAGTAGCTGCGGCCGGGTTCGTTGTAGGTGGCGGCGCCAGCACCGGTGGCGCTGGTGCTGGTGGTGCCTTCGCGGAACAGGCGCTTGTCGAACAGGTTGTTGATACCGCCGCCGACACGCACCTTCGGCGTGATCCGGTACTGTCCACCCAGGCTCCACAGGTCATAGGCCGCGCGCGTATCCGGCGGCAACGCAGCACCGGTGGTGCTGGCCTGCGTGGCCGATTCCTGCTTGCCGTAGAAGGTGCCGGTCAGCATGAACGACAACTGCGCATTGACCTGCCAATCCAGGAAGGTATTGACCGTGTACTCGGGAATGATGGACAGCGGCTGATCGGTGGTCTTGTCGACGTTCTCGATCATCCAGGTGACATTGGTGTTCCACGACAGCACATCGCCACCGCCGATCAGCGGCACCTTCACGTTGCCTTCGACGCCGCGGATGATGGCTTCCGGCGCATTGGTCCACTGGAACACCTGACCCTTGGTGTCGTTGGTGATGCCGATGCGGTCCTGACCAGCAACGATCTTGTCCTTGTAGTCGTTGTGGAAATAGGTGACCGAGGCGTGCCAGCCGTTGTCCGGCGCCCACTCGATGCCGATTTCCTTGTTGATGCTGGTTTCCGGATCGAGGTTGGCATTACCCATCACATAGCAACCCGAGCCCAGGTTCGGGTTCAGCACCGGGCAGCCATTGCCGCGCGTGTAGTAGAGATAGTCCGGGTTGGCCTGGTACAGATTCGGTGCCTTGAACGCACGCGCGATGCCGCCCTTGATCGTCCAATCCTGCGCCAGCTTGAACTGCACGTTGAGGCTGGGGCTGAGGTTGTTGCCGAACTGCGAATGGTGGTCGAAGCGCAGGCCCGGGGTCAGCGTCCAGCGCTCGCCGATATACAGGTTGTCCTCGACGAACACGGCCGCGAACTGCTGGTCGCTCTTGCCGGTGCGCACGCCGTCGTAGCCGGGAATGCCGCCGCCGCTGCTGGACGTCTGCGTCACCGAGTACGGGTCATCCAGCTTCATGTCGCGGTACTCGAAGCCCAGTGTCGCCACCTGCTCGATGCCGCCCCAGTTCAGCGGCACGTTGATCTCGCCATCCACGCGGGTGGAGGTCAGCTCGGACGTGGAGAAGGTCGCCCCTTCGGTGATCGAGCCTTCCGGGCCACCGGCCAAGCCTTCGTTCAAGCGGGTGTTATCGGTGTCGTCGTAGGCGGCGGTAATGCGCGAGGTACCCCAGTCGTAGCTGCCGCGATGGGTCAGACCGAACGAGCGGCGCAGCATCACGTTGGTCTCGGCACCGTACAGCGCGTTCAAACGCTCGAAGCCGTCGCCGCTGACGCCGCGCTCACCGGAGTAGATATTGCCCTGGCGGCTGACGCTGGCATCCAGCTCCAGCACATGGTTGTCGTTGATGTCATAGCGCAGCAGGCCGCTGATATCGCGGTTGCGCACGCCTTCGCGGCCGGCCGGCGGGGTCACGCCGGTGGCGAACTCCTCGTTGAGCGACAGCGCATCCGGTTCGGTCTTGTTGACGTTGCCGAACAGGCGGAACGACAGCTGCTCGCTCAACGGGCCGGACAACTGGAAGCCCACGCGTTCGCTGTCGCCTTCGGCACTGTGCTCGGCCTGGCTGCCGTACAAGGTCAGCGAGCCGGTCAGGTCACCGGTCGGCTTCTTGGTGATGATGTTGACCACACCGCCGGAAGCACCCGAACCGTAACGTGCAGCGGCCGGACCACGCAGCACCTCGATGCGCTCGACCGCTTCAGCCGGCACCCAGTTGCTGTCGCCGCGACTGTTGCGCTCACCGCTGCGGCCCATGCGCACCGAGTCGCGCGAACTGACCGGGCGGCCATCAATCAGGATCAAGGTGTTTTCCGGGCCCATGCCGCGGATGTCGATCTGGCGGAAATTGCCGTAGGAGCCCGACGCGGTATTGCCGGTCAGGTTGATGCCAGGCATGCGCCGGATCACTTCGGACAAGTCATTGGCCGGCGGCAGACGTTCCAGATCGACCGCGGTGATTACCGAGCTGCCCAAGGCCTGCTTGGCGATCTGTTCGGCGGTGACATGCACGGTGTCGATGTCGGTAGCCGCTGCTGCGCCTTCGGCCAATGCTGGGCCGGCGAGCAACGCGCTCAAAGCCAGCGCAGCGGAAAGGGGATTGCGGGACAGCAAGACACGCGCGGACAACCGCGACGACGAACGACGGGACATGGGGAAGCCTCTCGACAGTGGGGATGCGCCCCTCTGGCGAACAGCTTGAGGAACGACGGATATCGAATGCAGCTGCCGGAAACAAACGCCAGACACGCTGCGGATTGCCCGCATTCTACACTAAATGAGAATGATTATTGATAACCAAGGGTGATCAGGTTGGGGGAGCGGCGTAAGCCGCGAAGCAACTGGATCGCCCGATTGCAGAAATCACTGCAATTTCGTTGCAGCCAGCTTCGCGGCTTACGCCGCTCCCACAAAAGATCCTCAAGAATGGTTACGCGACGATCGCTACCAACTCACGCATATCGTCGATCACTGCCACTGCTTCAGCCTTATCCAGATCCAGATCACGCGAATAGCCATAGCGCACCAGCACGATCGGCATGCCGGCATTGTTGGCTGCACCCAGATCCGTGCCCGAATCACCGACCATCAGGCAATCTGCCACCGGCTGCTGCAACAAGCCTGCCACATGCAACAAGGGCTCCGCTGCGGGCTTACGCTGCGGCAGCGAATCGCCACCTATGATGTGCGCGAAGAACCCGGCAATGCCCAGATGCTGCAACAAGGGCGCAACCATCGCCGCTGGCTTGTTGGTGCAGATGGCCATCGGCAGACCGCGCGTCTGCAAAGCGGTCAATGCCTCACCAACACCGTCATACAAACGCGGGCTACGCAGCAGGCAGGCCTTGTAATGCCGCATGAAAGCCGACATCACATCTTCCACCATCAGCGCACTGCCGGCATTCGCCAATGCGGTGGACACCAGATTGCGTACACCCTCGCCTATCCAGCTGCGCACCGTCGCCTCGGAGACGCGCGGCAACGCCAGCTCTTCCAATGTGAGGTTCACTGCCTCGGCGATATCACCTGCGCTGTCCACCAGCGTGCCATCCAAATCGAACACCAAGGCTTTGATCGCCACGCATCACACTCCCTGAATTGAGCATCGATTGTAGCGGCGCAGCGCTGCGTAAAGGATGTACTCAATCCAACGTGATGCTGCGAAACAAATCACCCTGGATCACCAGTTCTTCGCGGTCACGGAAACCTGACAAGCCCACGCCAACCAAGCGATAGCGCGTATCTGCCGGTAACTGCACGCGTTGGCACAAGGCCATGGCGATGTCGCGAAGATCTTCCACCGAGCTTGGCGGCGTATCCGGCGTATAGCTGCGGGTGAGAATGCGGAACTGCGCGGTCTTCAACTTCAGCACGACGGTATGACCGATGCGCTCAGTGCGCCCGGTTGCGCGCCAGGTACGTTCCGCCAACTGGGTGATGGCTTCATCAAACTCGCCCATGTGCAGGTCTTCCGCGAACGTATCCTCGGAAGAAATCGACTGCACAGGCTGATCCGGTTCCACCGGCCGCTCGTCGATACCGCGTGCACGCCGGTACAAGCCCGCACCAAAACTACCGAACAAGGCCTGCAGCTGTTCAAGCGGCAGCGCGCGCAGGTCACCGACGGTAACGATGCCCAGCGCCGACAGCTTGCCTTCCATCACCTTGCCCACGCCCGGCACCCGCTTGACCGGCAAGGGCGTCAGGAACTCCTCAACCCGCGAGGGCCGCACCACGAACTGACCATCGGGCTTGCGCCAATCAGAGGCGACCTTGGCCAGGAACTTGTTCGGGGCGATGCCGGCCGAAGCCGTCAGCCCGGTGGTCTCGCGGATCTGCGCACGGATGGTGCGGGCAATCTCGGTGGCAATGCCGTCGCAGCTCGGCGATTCCGTCACATCCAGAAAGGCCTCGTCCAGCGACAGCGGCTCCACCAGCGGGGTGTGCTGCAGGAAGATCTCGCGGATCTGTCGCGACACCGCCTTGTAGCGGGCAAAGTCCGGCGGCACGAATACCGCATCCGGGCACAGGCGCTCGGCCCGCAAGGCCGGCATCGCCGAGCGCACCCCGAACTTGCGGGCCTCGTAGGAGGCCGCGCACACCACCGAACGCGCCCCGCGCCAGGCCACCACCACCGGCCGTCCGCGCAAACTGGGGTCATCACGCTGCTCCACGGACGCATAGAAGGCGTCCATGTCGACGTGGATGATCTTGCGTTGTTGGCTCAAGGCAACAGTCTCAAAAGGTCGTCAACATGATAGCTGTTGTCGCTAAATGCACACTTGTCCTCACAAATGTACTTATTCATACCTCCCGTAACAGCCCGCGAACGGCGCTTATCTGCAGCTAACATACGCAACCGTCCAGTTAAAACATTTGATTGAACGCAGATGCTGCAGCATGCTCCGGGGCTCGCAATGGCTTTGGATTACCCCGGATGACCCGTCTGCATGCTTTCTCGCGCGACCAGCTGCTGGCCAGCGCGCGTGGCGAACTTTTCGGCCCCAACAAAGGCCGCCTGCCCAACGACCCGATGCTGATGTTCGATCGCATCACCGAGATCCGCGAGGACGGTGGCGCACACGGCAAAGGCATGATCCGGGCCGAGCTGGATATCCGTCCTGACCTGTGGTTCTTCGGCTGCCACTTCATCGGCGACCCGGTGATGCCGGGCTGCCTGGGCCTGGATGCCATGTGGCAGCTGACCGGCTTCTACCTCACCTGGCTGGGCGCGGAAGGCCGCGGCCGTGCGCTGGGCTGTGGCGAGGTCAAGTTCACCGGCCAGGTGCTGCCCAGCGCCAAGCTGGTGCAGTACGAAATCGATGTCTCGCGCGTGATCAACCGCAAGCTGGTGATGGCACAGACCGACGCCCGCATGCTGGTCGACGGCCGTGAGATCTATTCCGCCAAGGACCTGCGCGTGGGTCTGTTCACCTCAACCGAGAGCTTCTGATGCGTCGTGTCGTCATTACCGGCATGGGCATCACGTCCTGCCTTGGCAACGATCTGGACACCGTGTCCAGCGCCCTTCGTGACAGCCGTCCCGGCATCGTCGTCCTGCCCGACCACGCCGAAGCCGGCCTGCGCAGCCAGATCGGCGGCAAGGTCGATATCGATCTGGACGCGCAGGTAGACCGCAAGCTCAAGCGTTTCATGAGCGATGCAGCGGCCTATAGCTACGTGTCCATGCGTGACGCTATCGCCGATGCCGGCCTGGACGAAAGCCAGGTCAGCAACGTGCGTACCGGCCTGATTGCCGGCTCTGGCGGCGGCTCCAGCGAATGGCAGGTGGAAGCCGCCGATCTGCTGCGTAACCGTGGCGTGCGCAAGGTAGGCCCGTACATGGTGCCGCGCACGATGTGCTCGACCGTGTCGGCCAACCTGGCCACCGCCTTCAGCATCAAGGGCCTGAGCTACTCGCTGTCGGCCGCCTGCGCCACCTCGGCACATTGCATCGGCGCTGCCGCCGACCTGATCCGCCACGGCGCCCAGGACGTGATGTTTGCCGGCGGCGGTGAAGACCTGCACTGGTCGATGAGCGTGATGTTCGACGCCATGGGCGCACTGTCCACCAGCTTCAACGAAACGCCGGCCACCGCGTCGCGTCCGTATGACGCCAACCGCGACGGCTTCGTCATCGCAGGCGGCGCCGGCATGCTGGTGCTGGAAGACTACGACCACGCCGTGGCTCGTGGTGCGCGCATCTACGCCGAACTGGTTGGTTACGGCGTGACTTCCGATGGTGCCGACATGGTTGCCCCGTCGGGCGAAGGCGCCGTGCGTTGCATGAAGATGGCGATGGAAGGCCTGGACCGTCCGATCGACTATCTGAACACCCACGGCACCTCGACTCCGCTGGGCGACGTGACCGAGCTGGGCGCAGTGCGCCAGGTGTTCGGTGATGCGGTGCCGCCGTTGTCGTCGACCAAGGCGCTGTCGGGCCACTCCTTGGGCGCAGCCAGCGTGCACGAAGCGATCTACTGCCTGCTGATGATGCGTGATGGCTTCATGGCTGGCTCGGCCAATATCGAAACCCTGGACGAGCGCGTGGAAGGCTTCCCGATTCTGCGCAAGACGCAGGATGCGAAGCTGGACACCGTGATGTCGAACAGCTTCGGCTTTGGCGGCACCAATGCGACGTTGATCTTCGGCCGGGTTTGATGGCGGATTGATCTGAAAAAAACAGCCGCGAAAGCGGCTGTTTTTTTGTGCTTTTGCTTTTGCTTTTGCTTTGGCTTTGGCTTTGCTGTTGCTCTGGCTCTGGCTCTGGCTCTGGCTCTGGCTCTGGCTCTCGCTCTCGCTCTTGCTGTCCCCTCTCCCGTTTACGGGAGAGGGGTTGGGGTGAGGGGAAGCTTTGGCCTTTCGCTCTTCGCGTTGGCTGTTGCTCTGCTTCTCCGTAAAGCAACAGCAACTGCAAAAAGAAACAACAAGCAGGAGCTGCCCTCACCCCTACCCCTCTCCCGCAGGCGGGAGAGGGGAAAGCAGAGCATGAGCAGAGCAGAGCTGGGCAAAGCCAAAGCCACAGCCACAGCCAAAATCACAGCCACAGCCAAGGCCACAGCCAAGGCCAAACCAAAGCGGAGGCGAAAGCCAAAGCGGAGGCGGAGGCGGAGGCGGAGGCGAGCCTAAGCCGAGCCCAAAACCAAACCCAAACAGAGCTTCCTCAGTCGTAATTACTCAACGCCAGCGACAGCAACGCCTTGGCCTGTTCACGCAGGGACTGTGGCTCCACGATCTCCGCGTCCGAGCCGTAATGCAGCACGTCCATCAACAGCTCGCGGGATACGCTGTACGGCAGCTTCAATTCATAGCGCCCATCAGCAAGAAAACGCCCCTGCTGCTTGGAATGCCAATGCTCATCGGCCACCCAGCGCGCGGCCTTGGCACTGAACACAATCGTCGCCCAGCCCTTCGGCGCACCCGAGAAGATGCCGTAGCTGGCCGCCAACTGTTCGTTCAACTCCTCATCGGCGACATCGCGTGCTGGCTGGTCCAGCAATCGCGCCTGATGGATGCGATCCACCGCAAAACTGCGCACCGCCTCGCGGTTGTGGTCCCAGGCGTCCAGGTACCAGTTGTCGCGGTAATGGGTAATGCGCTGCGGTGACACCGTGCGGCGAGTAGCCTCATCGGTCGATCGTGCGCGGTATTCAAAGGACAGCTGCTTGCGCTCCAGCACGCCGGAAGCCACCGTGCGGAAACTGGCTTCGTCCAGCTTGCGGCCGCGGTGCGGAATTACCCGCACCCGCTCCACCGGCCAATGCGAGGCACCGGCCTGGGCGGCCAGCAAACCCTCGATGCGCTGCTGCAACGGCGCCAACATCGACGACAACACCCCGCCGCCGGTGCGCGACAACAGGTGCTGCGATGCCAGCAAGGCGTGCAGCTCCTCCGAGCTCAGCCACAAGCCCGGCAGCTCGAAACGATCGCTCTCCCCGCTCATGTAGCGGAACCCGGCCTCGCCATCGCCCTCCACCGGCGCCATCAGCGCATCACGCAGGAAGGCCAGGTCACGGTAGACCGTGGCACGGGAACAGCCCAATTCCTCCTGCAACCGCATCACCGTGACCGGGTAGCGGGCGGACTTGAGCAGACGATGCAGGGCGTTGATGCGTTCATAGCGGTCCATCCCCGGATTATGTCCGAGTCGGGGCTGCAATGGGGCAGCCCGGCCGCCGCCGTAACCGCCGATGAAGCCCCCAGCCCCTCCATGCGCCTGAGGGTCAGGGACCATCCGGTATCATCGCAACGCCTCCCATTCCGTCTCTCCCTTGGAGATCCCCCTGATGTCCCTGCGTGTTTCCCTCCTGCTGCCGTTGCTGCTGGCCGCCCCGCTGGCCTGGGCCGAAGACGCTACCGATACTTCCGACCTGGCCGCGATGAGCTCGCCGTGGAGCGGCAGCGGCGGCGAGCTGGGCTTTGCCTCGGCCCACGGCAACAGCACCACCGAGAGCTTCAACGGTCGCCTGAAGCTGCGCTACACCGATAACGATTGGATCCACAGCATGGATCTGTTCGGTCTGCGCTCCAGCGCCGAATACACCGAAACCGCCGACGACGGCAGCACCACCCGCAAGCGCCAGACCACCGCCAACCGCTATTCCGGCAGCGCCGGCAGCGCCTTGCAGCTGGGCGAGCACCGCCAGCTCACCGCCACGGTGCGTTATGAACGTGACGACTTCGCCACCTACGACCGCCTTGGTACTTTCGGTCTGGGCTACGGTACCCGCCTGATCGACGGCGAACGCGTCACCCTGGACACCCAGATCGGCCCTGGTGTGCGCCGCACCCACAACTCGGAAACCGGTGAAAACCGCACCGGCTTGATCGGCCGCGGCCTGTTCGACTTCAAGTTCGGCATCACCGAGAACACCGAGCTGGTCAACTCGCTGCTGGTGGAATCCGGTTCGTACAACACCTTCGCGCAGAACGACTTCGGTGTGTCGGTCAACATGAACCAGCACTTCGCCCTCAAGGCGGGTTGGCAGGCGCGCTACAACAGCGATGTTGCCGACCAGAAGCGCAAGACCGATACGCTGTCCACCATGAACGTGGTCTACAGCTTCAAGTAAGCAGGTGCCGGGCGCACGCCCGGCATTTGCCTTCCTGTAGTGCCGAGCCATGCTCGGCAAGAGGCTTTACCAGCAAAACCAGGCAAATCGGCATTATTTTGCAGTTTTGCAGGAGCGGCGTAAGCCGCGAAGCTGACCATGCTTGCGCGCCGATGCAGCCGGCGCTCATGCGATCTCCTGCATTCGTGGCTTCGCGGCTTACGCCGCTCCTACAACGGCAGAATCAGCGCAACAACTCGCCTGCACCACCTTCCAGTAGCTGACGCGCCACTTCACGCCCCAGCGCTTCCGGATCAGTCGCCGGGCCTTGTGCCTGCGCACGAACAGCGCGGCCATCGGCCACGCCGCCGACCAGACCCTGCAACCACAGGTCATCACCACGCCACTGCGCCAGGCCGGCCACTGGCACATGGCAGCTGCCATCCAGCGCACGGTTCATGGCCCGCTCCGCTTCCACGCAGGTGCGGGTGGCGGCATCGTCCAGCGCCTTGAGCACTGCGATCGTGTCCGCGTCGTCCTGTCGGCACTCAATCGCCACCGCCGCCTGTGCCGGCGCCGGCAGCCACTGCGGAGCGACCAGGCGATCACGGATACGTGCGCCCAGCTCCAGACGCTCCAGGCCGGCGCAGGCCAGGATGATGGCGTCGTATTCGCCCGCGTCCAGCTTGGCCAGACGGGTGTTGACGTTGCCACGCAGGTCACGCGACGTGAGGTCCGGACGCAAGGCACGCAACTGTGCCTGTCGGCGCAGCGACGAGGTACCCACACAAGCACCCTGCGGCAAGGCATCCAGCGACGGATAGGTATTGGAGACGAAGGCGTCGGCCGAATCGGCGCGGGTCAGGATCGCCGGCAGCACGAATGGCGCTTCCAGCTCCATCGGCACGTCCTTGAGCGAATGCACCGCGCAATCGGCTTCGCCGCGCAGCATCGCCAGCTCCAGCTCCTTCAGGAACAAGCCCTTGCCGCCAATGGCCGCCAGCGAGCGGTCGAGGATTTCGTCACCGCGCGTGCTCATCGGCACAAGCTCCACCTGCAGGCCCCGGTGGGCCTGGCGCAGACGGTCGGCAACGTGTTCGCTCTGCCACAGGGCAAGCGGGCTCTTTCGGGTGGCGATACGCAGGATGCTCATGCGGACATTATCGCCGCTGCAAGCCCCGGGTCACAGCCGTTCCATCTCGATCTTCAGTCCAGCGACGCAGCGGCGGCTGATTTCCAGCGGTTGCGGCACGTCACGCAGCACCGCCTGCACCTGCCCGGCCGGTGTGCGGCGGACTTCCTGCAGCCGATCGCGGGCGATCAGGCAGTTGCGGTGGATGCGGATGAAACGTCCGGAAAACTCGTCTTCCAGCGAGCGCAGCGATTCTTCAATCAAGTCTTCACCGCGCAGGTGGTGCACCACCACGTACTTCTCCTCGGCCTGCAGGTAGAGGATATCTTCCACCGGCACCAGCCGCAGGCTGCCGCGCAGGCGCGCGCACAGCACCCGCCGCGCCTGGGTTGTTACTGCCGGCGCCGCGCTGGCACGGCCAGCGATGAAGGTGCGGGCGCGCTCCAGCGCCGCGCCCAGGCGTTCTGCGCGCACCGGCTTCATCAGGTAATCGATCGCCGCCGCCTCGAAGGCCGACAAGGCGTGGGCATCGTAGGCGGTACAGAACACCACCGCCGGGCGCGGTTCGAACCCGGCCAGGTGGCGGGCGACTTCCAGACCATCGATGCCGGGCATGGCGATGTCCAGCAACACCAGATCCGGCTGGGTCTGCGCGCAGACGTGCAGGGCATCGTTGCCGTTGGCGGCCTCGCCAACCACATCCACCTCCGCCAGCTCGGACAGCAGCGCGCGCAAGCGCTCGCGTGCCAACGGCTCGTCATCGGCGATTACTACCTTCACACCCATTACCTCGCTCACGGCTCCCCAGTCGTGGCGACATGGTAGCCGGGTTCGCCGCACGCCGCCGTCAACAATCCGGCAACTGCGGCGTAGCGCACAAACCGCTCAAGCCTGCGCGAAACGGGCCTGCAACCAGTCACCCAGCGCGTGGATCTCTTCGCCGCAGACCTGGTGGGCCATCGCATAGCGGTGCCATTCCACGCCAAAGCCCAAGGTCTTGAGCACCTGCGCGCTGTGTTCGGCGATCTGCAGCGGAATCACCGGATCGGCACTGCCATGGGCCATGAACACCGGTTGCACGGTAGCGCCATCCACCAACTGCGACGGGGCGGCGTCCACTTCCGGCAGATAGGTCGACAAGGCCACCAATCCAGCTACCGGCTCGCTGCGCTTGAGGCCAGCGGACAGGATGATCGCCCCACCCTGCGAGAAGCCGGCCAGCACGATGCGGCTGGCCGGGATGCCGCGCGCCTGTTCACGGGCGATCAGCTCTTCCAGTTGCACTACCGACTCGGCGACGCCCTTGGCATCGGCGCGGCTGCGGAAATCCATGCTGACGATGTCATACCAGGCACGCATCGGCATGCCGTTGTTGATGCTGACCGGACGCTTGGGCGCATGCGGAAACACAAAGCGGATCGCCGGCCACTGCGGGCGCACCAGCTCGGGCACGATGGGCGCGAAATCATGGCCATCGGCACCCAGACCATGCAGCCAGATCACCGACCATTCCGGCGACGCGCCGGTTTCCTGCTCCACTGTTTCCAGCATGTGTATGACTCCCAAAGACAGGCGGGAATTATGCCTGCCATAGGTAGCTATCGGTTGAGCCAGCAGTTTGTGGGAGCGGCGGCTAGTCCTGCAGCGGTTCCTTCAGCGCAGCCGCACGCAACTCAGCTGCACGCAGCAACACCGGCGGCGGGGCGTTTTCTTCAGGGATGCACAACAGGCCATGCTTCCGCAGCCAGTCACCTGCTTTGCGCGATGAGGTCCATGCCACTACCGGTACCGCCAGCGCCATGCCGATGACCACCGGCGCCATCCACGCCGCCAGCGGCGGCGACACCATATAGGCGGCTCCGCCCATCACCACGCCGAACACGCTCAAGCCACCATAACTGCGCAGCAAGTCGCGCACCGAGATGCTGCCGTCGTCACGCTGCTGCGCGTCCCAGCCCGAATCCTTGCCGGCCAGCACTTCGGCAACACCACGCGACTGCACATACATCACCACCGGCGCCATCAGCGCCGCCAGCACGGTTTCCAGCAACATCGAAATGAACGCCCTGAAAGCACCGCCGCAACCAATGCGCTCCTTGCGCGAAGTCAGCATAGCCACATAGCCCATCAGCTTGGGCGACAGCAGCGCGACCATGGTCACCACGAACACCCAGAACACGCCGTCCTGGTCCAGCCCTCGCCAGTAACTCGCCGGTGCCATCCGCAGATCCAGATGCAGCTCCTGGGCCAGATCGATGCCGCCATGGATCAGCGGGATGGCGATACCAATCAGCATCAACATCGCCCACATCGGCGCGGTGAAGTAATGGCCGATACCGATCAACATATGCACGCGGTTGACCCAGTGCAGGCCCGGCGTAGCCACCACCTTGGAGTGCTGCAGGTTGCCCTGGCACCAGCGGCGGTCGCGGATCAGCAGATCGGTCAGGGTCGGCGGGCCTTCTTCGTAGCTGCCGTGCAGGTAGGGCACCATGTGGGCGGCCCAGCCACCACGGCGTATCAGTGCGGCCTCGACGAAGTCGTGGCTCAGCACGTGGCCACCAAACGGCTTACGCCCCGGCAGTTCCGGCAGACCAGCTTCTTCGGCGAATGCCTGGGTGCGGATCACCGCGTTATGACCCCAGTAATTGCTCTCGGCACCGTGCCACCAGGCCACACCGTATGCCATCACTGGCCCGTACACGCGGCCACCAAACTGCTGCATGCGGGCAAACGCGGTACGGCCACCGACCACCGCTGGCAGTGACTGGATCAGGCCGACAGTCGGATGATTTTCCATCGCCGACACCAGCCGCACGATCACATCGCCGGTCATCAGACTGTCGGCGTCGAGGATCAGCATGTGCGGGTAGGCACCACCGAAGCGCCGCACCCAATCGGCGATATTGCCGGCCTTGCGCCCGACATTGCTGGCGCGGCGGCGGTAGTACAGTCGCCCTGCACCGCCGGTGGCTTCGACCAGACGCGCGAATACCTGCTCCTCGGCACGGCCAATCGCATCGCGGGTGGTATCGCTGAGCACGTAGAAGTCGAAGTGCTCCAACTGCCCGGTAGCGGCCACCGATTCATAGATCGCCTGCAGCCCGGCCATCATCCGGCGCGGGTCTTCGTTATAGGTCGGCATCAACAAAGCGGTACGGCTGCGCAGCTGCGGCAGCGGCGTATCCGGGTAGATGCCGAGCTTGCGACGGCCACGCAGCAGCGCCTGCAGGCCAGCCAGGCTGCTGACGAAGGACATCGCGATCCAGGCGAACAGCAGCACGAACAGGCCCAGCAGACAGGCTTCGAGCACATTGATGCCGCCATTGGACAGCACCCGCGCCATCAACCAGGTGGCGAGCAGCGTGGTCAGCGCGGTGCTGCCGAAGACGTACAGCCTGCGCAAGCCGATATTGGCCGGCGCGGTCTTCTGCCGCGGCACATTCAGCGAGCCCGTGCGCAGCGATTGTTCGGGCATGGGCAAGGGGTGCTCGGCCGGCAACACCGCAATACCGGCGTCCAAACCATTGTTGGTGGTGACCTTGTTGCTCATTGCTTGCCCCGCTGCGCCATCTGCAGGCAGTCCTGGCGGCACACCTTGCCGTAACGCTGTTTGCTTGCGTGTTGCACCTGAATTCCTTGAAGGAGAAGCTGACCAGCCGGGAAAAACTAGAAGAACCAACTTAAACCTGCGGCAAACGAACCCTGCCGATCGCGATGCGGGAGCCCCCTCGAACCACCTCGCTGCAGGCGGCAACAGCACCGCCCAGGCCACTCCAGGGCCAATCGCCGCAACCCCTTGACGGCATTGGCGATGGGGGAATTATCCACCATCAAATCGACAGGCACACCTTTGCCATTCAGTTTGACTGCGTTGCAGACCGGACTGGCCACGCCTGCCACGCCGTGGCGCCTGCATGACCGCGGCCACGCCATACCTGTCCGACCCCAGGTCTTCCAGCAGACAGGCAAAGGTCAGCGCAGGCCCGGCAATGCGAGCTGGGCGGCGGCACGAGTGTGCCTGCGCAGCTGCCCCGGACCGACACCGCAGAAAAGCGTGAACATCGACAGATGACGCGACCAAGCGCGTACAGAGTTCGATCCAAACCCGTCATCGACGCTGATGGCAGACCCAACACGAACGAAGCCACCCAAACGTGGTCCGCTGAATCCGGGCACCGCACTCGACGCTGACGCGCGCTCCAACATGCGCACACACAACGCAGGCTAAATCCGCCGCTACCCGCAACGCGATCACAACATTGCACTCACCTGTTGCAAACCCGGCAATGCGCAGTCTGGACCTGTCTGCAGCAACGCAGACGTCTCCGGAGACTGTTCGTGGACCGCAACCGTGTTGAAGGCACCAAACACGAAATCAAAGGTGCCATCAAGGAAGCTGCAGGGAAGATGACAGGCAACAAAGCCCAGCAGATGGCCGGCAACATGGAGAAAAATGCTGGAAAAGCACAGAAGGCAATGGGCAAGGCTGCAGACGAGGTAAAACATCGACATTCATGATGAGCGCATCACCCAGCAAGAACTGCTTCCGCAACGCATATAACCGGAGCCCGTAGTACCCGGTATCACTGTGAAGCTTCAGTGGCGCGACCGTGTGGAAGCCGGCCGCGCCATCACATCTTCGTCAAATCAGAGCTCGCGCTTGGACAACAGGCCGATGCGGCGGAACCAGATTTCCAGTGGCACCGTCACCAGCGGCGGCACTGCCGCTACCAACGCCAACAGCACGGCCCACAGCGGCCAACGCAGCTTCACCCAGGCGTACAGGCTGACCACCACATAGAACACAAAAGCCAGGCCATGCAGGCGACCGAACAGCCATACGCCCAGCTCAGTGGTGCCGGTGCCGTATTTGAGCAGCATGCCGATCAGCAATCCGGCCCAGGTGACACCTTCAATCAGTGCAGCGGCGGCAAACAACTTGCCGGCGGGGGTCATTGGTTTGGCAGACATCGATTCCATCAGGGGTTCGAAAGAACAGCGATTGTAGGCGAGAATGTGTCGCATCCGCGCGCACTCAGATCCACCCCCGCCGCTTGAACCACAACAGCGGCACCACGATGCTCAGGCCCACTGCGGCCAGCGCGATGGCGTAGCCGTAATGCCAATGCAACTCTGGCATCGACGCGAAGTTCATGCCCCACACCCCGACCAGCACGGTCGGCGGAATGCCAACCACCGAGGCCACGGCCATCACCTTCATCACCTCGTTCTGGTCCATGTTGATCAGGCCGAGCACGCTGTCCAGCAGGAACTCGTTGCGGTCGCCCAGTTGCTGCTCGAACTCACTCAGCGAGGCCAGGTCCTTGACCACCAGCTTGATCCGCTTGGGCGCATCGGCACCAAACCACTCCGGCGTGGCTTCATCAAGATAATTCATCATCCGCAGCATGCCGTGCAGGGTGTTATGCAGCGCGCCGATGCGCCGCCCCATCGTGCCAACCTCATGCAGCATCTGCTCCAGCCTGCGTGAGGCGCGCTTGCCCTTGGGGTTGTTGAAGGCCTGCCTCGAGAACTCGCTCATGGTGCTTTCCAGCGACTCCAGCAGATCGGCCAGGCGATCGACGATGTGCTCGATCATGCGCAGGAACAGATCGGCCGAACCGTGGCAGGGATGCTTTCCCAACTCGGCTTCCACACCTTCCAGCGCATCGATGCGGTGCTCGCGCTGTACTACCAGCGCATTGGGCGCGACCACGAAGCCCAGCGGCCCGACGACGTGTTCAGCCTCATACTGAAAGCGCGGCAGATTCAGCACCAAGGCCTCGCCTTCCACCCGCACCCGGCTGCTGAACTCGATCTCGCTGATGCCGGCACGGTCGGGAATGCGGAAACCCACCTGCCGCGAGGCCTGCTCCAACTCCTCCGGCGTGGGTTGGCACAGGTCCACCCACAACGACGCGGGCGCCGTACCGCCAGCAGCGGTGGCAAGGGTGCGGCATTGGAGCATGGCGTGATTCCGCTTCGAGACCAGCGCTCATCCTCGTCTCCAGCGCACGCCGAGTAAAGCCGTCAGCAGCTCAGGCCTGCGCTTGCGCGGCGTACCAGCTTGCATAGGGCGTGTTCTTGGCCAAGTGCCGATTGAAGTCCGCTGCGCCGTCCTGCCACCAAACCGGGCCACGCTCGCCCAAACCACGTTTGGCGGCATCCACCGCCGCCCTCGCTTGCGCCAGCCGTTGCCGGTCGCCCGCCCGGCGTGCAGCTCCGACCTCCCGACGCGCAGCCATCAACTGGTTCACCAAGGTAGCGCGAACCTGCTCGGGCAAGCCTGGGTTGCTGGCCCGCCATAGCCGCCCGCGCACCACCAGATAGCGGCCATCGGGCGTGCGCAACGGCGCTTCGGCCATCTCACAGCTCCATCGGTCAGGAGCGCAGCAGTATCCCACCTGCCTACGGTTGCAAAGCGCGCCTGCCTTCACGCAAGCTCGCCATTCCTTCAACCACCAGTCCAGCCATGCAAGACAACATCATCCAGATCATCCCCGCCGACGGCTGGGTAGCCGTATTCGAAGAAGCCGGTGACGAAAGCGCGCAGAGCCTGGTGTGCTTTGCGGTAGTGGAAGAAGCCGGCAAGCGCACCGTGCGCCCGATGCTGGCCAACGGCAAGCAGATTGGTTTTGCCGACACCCTGCCCAACTTCGTCCGCGTCGAAGAAGCCGACGCCTTCGAAGAAGAGGATGAAGACGAAGAGGACGAGGAAGAAGAAGAGGAAGAAGGCGAAGAAGAGGAGGAGGAAGAAGAGGCGTAAGCCGCTTCTCCCAACCTCGCACCAAGCACCAACCTTGTAGGAGCGGGGGGGGGGGGGCCGGGGCGGCGCGGCCCCGGCCCCCCCCCCCGGCGCGGGGCGCGGGGCGCCCCGCCCCCCCCCCCCCCGCGCCCCCCCCGCCGGCCCAGGGGCCCGCCCCGGCCGGGGGGGGCCCGCC
>NZ_JBRREB010000039.1:0-43661 GCF_056759995.1 Stenotrophomonas sp. STEN030
TTTTTGTTTGCGCGGGGGGCGGCTTCCGCCCCCCCCCTAACTAGGGGGGGCGCCTCCGCCACCCCCCCCGCCCCGGCCCGGCCCCCCCACTACATGTACAAAAAAAGCCCGGCGTTCGCCGGGCTTTTTGTTTATTGCTGCTCAGTTGATCAGAGCTGTGATTCCTGCACCTGCACCTTGTAGCGCTTGCGCATGCCGTCGACATAAGCCTTGGCTGCAGCGGCGCCGTCGATCTGGCTCAGCTGGTCCTTGAGCATAGCCTGCTGCGCTTCCGGCACTTCGGCCGGGTTGCCCGGGGTCACCTTGGTGACCGCGAACACGGCATAGCGGCCCGGCTCCATCTCGACCTTGCCATAGCTGGGCTTGTCGCCGACCGGAGCCGCTGCGGTGAACGCAGCGCGGTTGGCTTCAGCGGTCGGCATCGGTGCGGTGCGCGGCAGGCCCGGAATCGGCAGCAACTGCAGTTGCTCGGAACCAGCCAATGCCTGCAGGGTCTCACCTGCATTCAACTTGGCCAGCAACGCGTCAGCAGCCTTCTTCGAGGCTTCTTCGGCACGGTGCGCGCGCACCGCCGCAATCACCTGCTCACGCGCCTGTGCAAGCGGAATCGCCTGCTCTGGGGTGTGCGTGGTAACGCGGACCATGACCGTGTGGTTCGGCGCCAGCTCGATCGGATCGCTGACCGTGCCGTCTTCCTTCAGTGCGTCGGAGAACACAGCCTTCAGCACTGCCGGATTGGCGGCAATACCGCTGGCGGTGGTACGGCCGAACGGACCCAAGGTCTGCACCGGCAAGCCAACTTCCTTGGCAGCACCAGCCAGTTCGGTCGGGTTCTTGTAAACCAGATCCACCAAGCGACCGCTCAGCTCATTGAATGCCTTCTCGGTATCGGCCTGCAGCTGCTCGGCAGCCAGCTGATCACGCACTTCCTCGAACGGACGGCCTTCGCCACCCTTGATCTCGCGCAGCTTCAACACGTGGTAGCCGAACTCGGTCTTGACCGGGCCAATCACGTCACCGGCTTTCATGGCGAACAGCGCGTCTTCGAAGGGCTTGACCATCACGCCCTTCTCAACCCAGCCCAGGTCGCCACCGGAATCCTTGGAGCCCGGATCTTCCGAGTTGGCCTTGGCCAGTGCAGCGAAGTCGGCACCCGGCTGCTTGGCTTCTGCTGCCAGCTTGGCGGCCTTGGCCTCGGCTGCCTTCTCATCACTGCCCTTGGCAATCAGGATGTGCGAAGCCAGACGCTGGTCGGCGGTGACAAAACGCGCCTTCTCGTCTTCATAGCGCTGACGCAGGGTGGCCTCATTGGCCGCCGTCGCTGCCGGCATGCTGGCAGCGTTGAGCTCGACGTATTCGATGCTGACGCTTTCCGGCTGACGGAAGTCCTTCGGATGCGCCTTGTACCACTGGTCGATCTCGGCATCGCTGACTGCGGCGGTATCCGCGGCAACGACCGGCAACAGTGCGAATTCCACGTCGCGGGTTTCGCCCAGCAGCTTCAGCAGACGCTCGCTTTCGCCCTTGGTGGTGAAACCAGACTCGGCCAGTGCCGAGGGAATGATCGACTGCTGCAGGCTGGAACGTACCAGCTGCTCGAACATGGCCGGCGTACGCGGCGGCATGCTCTGCGCCAGCGCCAGACGGTACTGGTCCGGATCGAACTTGCCGTCCTTCTGGAACGCCGGAATCGCAGCAATGTAGTCGCGCACGGCCTTGTCACCGATGACGATATGCGCGTCTTCGGCAGCCAGGCGCACAACCTGCTCGTCGATCAGCTGATCGAGCACGACGCGCTTGTTTTCCGCGGTTTCAAATTCGCGCGGGTCGAAGTTGTCACCCTGCTGCTCACGCGCCTGCATGCGTGCCTGTTCAAAACGGGCACGGAAGTCCTCGACGCTGACTTCGTGGTGGTTCCAAAGGAACGACACCGGCCACCATGAAGGTGCCGAGGTCCACCACGACGGTGGGGCCGACACTTTGGCAACGTTCTGTGCGCCGACGCCACCGAGGTAGCTGTTGTCGATCACAAACAGGAACGGGATCATCAACAGGCCCATGATCACCGTAACGATCCAGCCTGAGGTCTTGTCGCGAAGTTTCTGCAGCATGGGCAAATCGAGGCCTGAGTGGCGAGCCGGGCAGTTTAACCCGCTTCCTGCCCCGCGCCCAACTCGGCCGCTGCCAATAGCGGGCCAAAAAAAAGCCCCCGGCTTGCGCCGAGGGCTTTGAGACATCTGGCGGAGCGGACGGGACTCGAACCCGCGACCTCCGGCGTGACAGGCCAGCATTCTAACCAACTGAACTACCGCTCCACACTTTCAAACTGTACTGCAATGCTTAACTTGGTGGGTGCTGAGGGTTTCGAACCCCCGACCCTCTCCGTGTAAGGGAGACGCTCTACCGCTGAGCTAAGCACCCCAGCTGAGCCGCTTAGTTTACAGCGTCTTTCAGAGCTTTACCAGCCTTGAAGGCAGGATTTTTTGCAGCAGCGATTTTGATCTCTTCGCCGGTCTTCGGGTTACGGCCGGTGCGCGCAGCGCGCTCACGAACCTGGAACGTACCGAAGCCCACCAGAGTCACGGCCTCACCCTTCTTCAGGGCCTTGGTGATCTCGGCGATGACGGCATCAACCGCACGGCCAGCTTCAGCCTTGGTCAGGTCAGCAGCACCGGCAACGCCATCAATCAATTCGGTCTTGTTCATTCTGTAAAACTCCCTTTGCGGTAATCCGCGGAATTATTGAGTGGCACCCGTACGTCCCCAAGACGCACGACTGCCGAAGAACCTGCAAACACGCCAGCAAATAACCACTGCTGCGTGAGTCGCACTTTTATACCAGCGCCCCCCTACCCGCGCAAGCTGAAAAGCCTTTAATGACGCGGGTTTTGAGGGGTTTTACGTTCACATTTCAGTGCTTGACGCGGGCCGTGGGAGCTGCCTTCGCCTTGCCGCGAACTGCGACACGCTGCGCACTTTTGCGCGCTTTCTTCGGCGCCAGCGGTGTTGCCAGCGCGATATCCAGCACTTCATCGATCCACTTCACCGGCACGATGGTCAAATCGCGGGTGACATTGGCCGGGATATCCACCAGATCCTTACGGTTCTCTTCGGGGATGATCACGGTACGGATGCCGCCGCGCAGCGCGGCCAGCAGCTTCTCCTTCAGGCCACCAATCGCGGTAACCCGACCACGCAGGGTGATCTCACCGGTCATCGCCACTTCGGCCTTGACCGGCACCTTGGTCAGCGTGGACACCAGCGAGGTCACCATCGCGATACCAGCGCTGGGGCCGTCCTTCGGGGTTGCACCATCGGGCACGTGCAGATGGACGTCGTGCTTCTGCAGGAAATCCACATCGATGCCGAGTGCTTCGGCGCGCGCGCGCACCACCGACAGGGCGGCCGTGGCCGATTCCTTCATCACATTGCCAAGCTGGCCGGTGAGCGTCACCGCGCCCTTGCCCGGGATCAGCGTCGACTCGACCTGCAACAGCTCGCCGCCGACTTCGGTCCAGGCCAAGCCAGTAACCAGGCCGATCTCGTTTTCTTCCTCGGCACGGCCGAAGTCGAAACGCTGCACGCCCAGGTATTTGTCCAGGTTCTTCGCATCCACAACCACCAGCGCCTTCGGCTTCTTTGCCGACTTCTTGGCGGCAGCCTTCTTCACCGGCTGCGGGCCGGCCAGGGCAATCTCCTTCACTACCTTGCGGCAGATCTTGGCGATTTCACGCTCAAGGTTACGCACGCCGGATTCGCGCGTGTAATAACGCACGATGCCGCGGATGGCATCTTCTTCGATCGCCAGCTCTTCAGCCTTCAGGCCATTGGCCTTGAGCTGCTTGCTCAGCAGGTAGCGCATGGCGATGTTGAGCTTTTCATCCTCGGTGTAACCCGGGATGCGGATCACTTCCATGCGGTCCAGCAACGGGCCCGGGATGTTCAGCGAATTGGAGGTGGCCACGAACATCACTTCGCTCAGGTCCAGATCGACCTCGAGGTAGTGATCGTTGAAGGCGTTGTTCTGTTCCGGGTCCAGCACTTCAAGCAGCGCCGAGGACGGATCGCCACGGAAGTCCATCGACATCTTGTCGATTTCATCCAGCACGAACAGCGGGTTCTTGCTGCCGACCTTGTTGAGGTTCTGCACGATGCGGCCCGGCATGGAACCGACATAGGTACGGCGATGACCACGGATCTCAGCCTCGTCGCGCACGCCGCCCAGGCTCATGCGCACGAACTTGCGGTTGGTGGCCTTGGCGATGGACTGACCCAGGGAGGTCTTGCCCACGCCCGGCGGACCGACCAGGCACAGGATCGGGCCCTTCATCTGCTTCACGCGCGCCTGCACGGCAAGGTACTCAAGGATGCGATCCTTGACCTTGTCCAAACCGTAATGGTCGGCGTCCAGCGTGTCCTGGGCGACCTTCAGATCCTTGCGAACCTTCGTACGCTTCTTCCACGGCACGCCCAGCAGCCACTCAAGATAGTTGCGCACCACAGCGGCTTCGGCCGACATCGGCGACATCTGCTTGAGCTTGTTGAGCTCGTTCTTGGCCTTGGTCTCGACCGGCTTGGGCATACCGGCTTCGGCGATCTTGCGCGCCAGTTCTTCCATCTCACCCGGCGCTTCATCCAGGTCACCCAGTTCTTTCTGGATGGCCTTCATCTGCTCGTTGAGGTAGTACTCGCGCTGGCTCTTTTCCATCTGCGATTTGACGCGGCCGCGGATGCGCTTTTCCATCTGTTGCACGTCGATTTCGCCATCGACCAGGCCGACCAGCATTTCCAGCCTGTCGCCGACCTGCAGGATTTCCAGCAGCTTCTGCTTGTCGGCCAGACGCACGCCGATATGCGCGGCGATGGTGTCGGCCAGGCGCGCCGGCTCCTCGATGCCGGCCAGGGTCTGCAACAACTCCGGCGGCAACTTGCGGTTGGTTTTGACGTACTGCTCGAACAGCGACATCAGCGAACGGGCAATCGCCTCGATCTCACGCGGCTCGCGCGAATCGTCCGATTCGATCTCCACGCCGTGGCCCTGCAGCGAGCCGTCTTTTTCGTAAACCTTGTCCACGGCAACACGCGACAGGCCTTCGACCAGCACCTTGATGGTGCCGTCGGGCAGCTTCAGCAGCTGCAGTACCTGCGCCAGGGTGCCGACGGTGTACAGGTCAGCGGCCGCCGGGTCGTCGGTTTCGGCAGACTTCTGCGCAAGCAACAGGATGCGCTTGTCGGCCTCCATCGCGCGCTCCAGCGCCTGCATGGACTTGTCGCGGCCCACAAACAGGGGGATGACCATGTGCGGGAACACCACCACGTCGCGCAGCGGCAGGACCGGCAGGTCGAGAACTTCGAGTTGGGACTGGGCCATGGGGGCTCCGAGATTCGGTGGAGGCTAAATAAAAAAGCCGATGGCCCCGTTATGGGGCCATCGGCGAGGTGTTGCAAGAGCTGTTGAAAGCTGAACGTGACTAGCGAAACCGCCTATTCACCTCAGCCCGCCCGGGTTTACTCGCCAGAGGCGGTTTTAACCGGTTCCGCCGGGGTCTGATAGACGATGTACGGCTCGGATTTGTTCTCGATGACCGACTCGTCCACGACAACCTTGCTGACGTTTTCCTGCGAGGGCAGCTCGTACATGGTGTCCAGCAGCACCGACTCGACGATGGTGCGCAGGCCACGGGCGCCGGTCTTGCGCTTGAGCGCCTTCTTGGCGATGGCCGACAGCGCATCGGGACGGAACTCCAGCTCCACGTTCTCCATCTCGAACAGCTTCTTGAACTGCTTGGTGATAGCGTTCTTGGGCTCGGTCAGGATCTGGATCAGGGCCGGCTCGTCCAGTTCTTCCAGGGTCGCAACCACCGGCAGGCGGCCAACGAACTCTGGAATCAGACCGAACTTGATCAGGTCTTCCGGCTCGACTTCAGCCAGCACCTTGCCAATTTCCTGCTTGCGCTCAGCACTCTTCACCTTGGCACCGAAACCAATGCTGCTGGTGGCGGTGGAACGGGCCTGGATCACCTTGTCCAGGCCAGCAAACGCGCCGCCGCAGATGAACAGGATGTTTTTGGTATCGACCTGCAGGAATTCCTGCTGCGGGTGCTTGCGTCCGCCCTGCGGCGGAACGCTGGCAACAGTGCCTTCGATCAGCTTCAGCAGGGCCTGCTGTACGCCTTCGCCGGACACATCGCGGGTGATCGACGGGTTCTCGCTCTTACGCGAGATCTTGTCGATTTCATCGATGTAGACGATGCCCTGCTGTGCCTTCTCGACGTCGTAGTCGCACTTCTGCAGCAGCTTCTGGATGATGTTTTCCACATCCTCACCCACGTAACCGGCTTCGGTCAGGGTGGTCGCATCGGCCATGGTGAACGGCACATTGAGCAGGCGCGCCAGCGTTTCGGCCAGCAGCGTCTTGCCCGAACCGGTCGGGCCGACCAGCAGGATGTTGGACTTGGACAGCTCGACGTCGTCGCTCTTGGAACGGCTCTCGATACGCTTGTAGTGGTTGTACACCGCCACCGCCAGCGTGCGCTTGGCACGGTTCTGGCCAATCACGTACTGGTCGAGCACCTCGAGGATCTCGCGCGGCTTGGGCAGCGAACTGCGCGCCGACTGCGCCTTTTCCTCAAGTTCCTCACGGATGATGTCGTTGCACAGCTCCACGCATTCATCACAGATGAACACGCTCGGGCCTGCGATCAGCTTACGAACTTCGTGCTGACTCTTGCCGCAGAACGAGCAGTACAGAATCTTGCCACTGCTGTCCCCGGTACGACCTTGCCGGTCTTCGCTCATGCTTCGCTTACCCAGTTGCTTCCCCCTCTGAACAGGGGGTTCAAATTCGAGAATAGCACAGGGCCGGAGGGACACCAGTCCGGTTCCGACCCTGCAAATTAGGCCGATTTTCTGGCCGTTAAACGCATCAGGACGCCTGGATGCTCTCTTCCGGACGGCGCTCCAGCACCTGGTCCACCAGGCCGTAAGCCGCAGCCTCGGCCGCGCTCTTGAAGTTGTCACGCTCGGTATCGCGGGCGATGGTCTCCAGGTCCTGGCCGGTGTGCTTGGCCAGCACCTCGTTAAGGCGCGAACGCAGGGTCAGGATTTCACGGGCGTGGATATCGATGTCCGTGGCCTGGCCCTGGTAGCCGCCCAGCGGCTGATGGATCATCACGCGCGAGTTCGGCAGCGCAAAGCGCTTGCCCGGTGCACCGGCAGCCAGCAGCAGTGCGCCCATCGAGGCGGCCTGACCGATGCAGGTGGTGCTCACGTCCGGCTTGATGTACTGCATGGTGTCGTAGATCGCCATGCCAGCAGTGACCACGCCGCCCGGCGAGTTGATGTAGATGCTGATTTCCTTCTCCGGATTTTCCGATTCAAGGAACAGCAGCTGCGCCACCACAACGTTCGCCATATGGTCGTCGATCGGACCGACCAGGAAAATCAGGCGCTCTTTGAGCAGGCGCGAATAGATATCGTAGGCGCGCTCGCCGCGGCTGGTCTGTTCGACCACCATCGGAACCATGTTCAGAGCTTTGGTTCGGTTGTCCATTACGTGAGGCACCTATTTTGGGAGGGAACTCCCCGCGCCGTGGCGCGGGGATGAAACACCGCCAGCTTACTGGCGGATGGCTTCCTGGAACGTCAACGCCTGCTCGGTGTGCTGGGCACGCTCGGCGATCCAGTCGATGACCTGCTCTTCCATCACACGGTTCTGCAGACCCGACATAAGCTGGGGATCATTGCGGTACATCTCAATGACCTGCTCCGGCTCTTCGTAGGTCGAAGCGATCAGGCGCATGGTTTCGTTCAGGCGCTTCGGGTCCAGGCGCAGCTCGTTCTTGCGGGCCACTTCACCGACCAGCAGGCCGACCAGCACGCGCTTGGAAGCGGCGTCCTTGAAGCCTTCGTGGGCATCGGCCGGCACTTCGCCCGGGTTGCCGCCCTGGCGACGGATGGCATCGATCTGCTGGGCCAGCATCGAGCGGGCTTCGCCCTCGACCAGACGCGGCGGCAGCTCGACCGAGGAATAGGCGGCAATCAGCTGCTCGCCCACTTCACGACGCAGACGGTTCATCAGCGCGCCCTTGAGCTCGCGCTCCAGGTTGGAGCGGATGTCGGCGCGGAACTGCTCCACGTCGCCGTTCTTCACGCCGAAGCTCTTGATGAAGGCGGTATCGACTTCCGGCATGTCCTGCTCGGACACTTCGACGGCCTTGACGGTGACCTGCACAGTCTTGCCAGCCAGCGCCGGCACGCGCCAGTCAGCCGGGAACTCGACGTCCAGGGTCTTTTCTTCACCCTTGGCCAGGCCAATCAGGCCCTTTTCGATCTGCTCGAACATCATGCCCTGGCCGATGATGATGGTGCCCTTCTCGACGCCTTCAGCCGGCAGACGCTCGTCGCCAGCCTGCGACCAGGTTTCCAGGCCGACCAGATCGCCTTCCTGGGCGCCGCGTGCAACCGGCTTCCAGGTGCGGCGCTGGGCGCGCAGGTTCTCGATCATCTGGTCGATGTCGGCGTCGCTGATTTCGGCGCTATGGCGCACGACGGTCAGCTTGGTGACGTCGACGTCGCCGAAATCCGGGATCAGCTCAACAGTGGCAACGAAGTCGAACTCACCTTCGCCAGCCTTGTCGATGCGCGGGTTACCGGCAATGCGCAGCTCGTGCTGGCGCAGGGCAGCGTCAAAGGTCTCGCGCAGCAGGCCGTCCAGCGCCTCGGCACGCACCTGCGGGCCAAAGCGCTGTTCGATCACCTTGGCCGGCACTTTGCCCGGACGGAAACCCTTGATGCGCGCGGTGCGCGCGATTTCGCCCAGACGGCCGCTGATATGCCCCTGCAGACGCTCTTCCGGCAGCGAGAAGCTCAGGCGGCGTTCCAGATTGCCGGTGGATTCGATCGAAGCTTGCATGTTGACTCCTGCCACCGGCGGCAACCGCGCCGGTTCGATGTGATGGATGAAACGGTTGTAGGGCGCGGTTATGCACCGCAGCCCTTTAGTTTGGCCGATATCGCCCGTGGCCGCCAGCGGGCAGACCCATACAGGTTGTCTGAAAAGGCCCGCAGCGGGCAGAGAACACCACTGACTGGTGCGAAAGGGGGGACTCGAACCCCCACGCCTTGCGGCACTGGAACCTAAATCCAGGGCGTCTACCAATTCCGCCACTTTCGCAATACTGACTCAGCGCAGCATTGTTGCAGGAGCGCCGGCAAAGCGGAAGCCAAGCGCGCCTGCGCGCTGGACCAACCATCAGCGTCTGAACAATGACCGGGCGGCATGCCGCCCTGGCTAAGAAAAAAGCCGCCAGATTTCTCCAGCGGCTTTTTTTGATTTGGTGGGCTGTCAAGGATTCGAACCTTGGACCTATTGATTAAGAGTCAACTGCTCTACCAACTGAGCTAACAGCCCTGAAACTTCGAGGTGAATTCTACACTACAAGCGTGTTTCATGCACCCGCCCAAAACACTGGGCTTACATAAAAAGAGAAAGCCGCTGGATTGCTCCAACGGCTTTCTTGATTTGGTGGGCTGTCAAGGATTCGAACCTTGGACCTATTGATTAAGAGTCAACTGCTCTACCAACTGAGCTAACAGCCCTGAAAATCAGGAGGCGAATAATGCCGCAACCTGACCTTTATTGCAAGCCCGGATTTCACTCCGATGCCGTTGAAACAGTGGGGTGGCTGAGGGGATTCGAACCCCCGACCACCGGAATCACAATCCGGTACTCTAACCGACTGAGCTACAGCCACCACTGAAACCTTACTCACCTACCGCTTGCACCGATTGGTGCGCCCGACAGGAATCGAACCTGTAACCGCCGGCTTAGAAGGCCGGTGCTCTATCCAGTTGAGCTACGGGCGCTCTGACCGGATTGTCGCACTCCAACACGCACTTGGTGAGTTGGATGGTCGGGGTAGAGGGATTCGAACCCCCGACATCCTGCTCCCAAAGCAGGCGCGCTACCAGACTGCGCTATACCCCGGCGGTGAATCTCTTCCCGATACCCCGGAAAGGTCGGCTATTGTGGGAAAAACACACCAACCTGTCAACGGTAAATTTCATTTAATTTGAATTGGGTATGCTGATGTCCAATTCCCGCCCACTTCATAGCAACGGAGCATTGCATGCGCAGCGGCAACCCTGCCCTTTCCGACACCACTTTCCTCGACCTTGGCAGCGGCAGCGTGGTGTCACGCGGCGCCGATGCGATGACCATCAACGGCACCGTCAACAAAACCGGGTTCTTGTTGTTGCTGGCCGCACTGACTGCTGCGTTCGCATGGAACGGCACCATCAGTGACAGCGGCGAGTTGCTGCCGGCGGCAAAGTTCTACATGTGGGGCGGCCTGATCGTCGGCTTCATCCTGTCGATGGTGACCATCTTCAAGAAGACCTGGGCACCGGTCAGCGCGCCGCTGTATGCGCTGGCCGAAGGCCTGTTCCTTGGCTCGATCTCGGCGGTCTATGAAGTCCGCTTCAACGGCATCGTGTTCCAGGCGGTGCTGCTGACCTTCGGCACGCTGTTCGCCCTGCTGTTCGCCTACCGCAGCGGACTGATCAAGGCCACCGAGAACTTCAAGCTGGGCGTGGTGGCAGCCACCGGCGGCATCGCCCTGGTGTATCTGGCGACGATCGTGCTGGGCTTGTTCAACATCAACATCCCCTACATCCACGGCTCGGGCCTGATCGGCATCGGCTTCAGCCTGTTCGTGGTGGTGATCGCAGCGCTCAACCTGGTGCTGGATTTCGACTTCATCGAAAGCGGCGTTGAAGCCGGCGCACCCAAGTACATGGAGTGGTACGGCGCGTTCGGACTGATGGTCACCCTGGTATGGCTGTACATCGAGTTCCTGCGCTTGCTGTCGAAGCTGCAGTCGCGTAACTGAGATTGCTGCAGGTTGTTTGCGAAGGGCGCCATTGGCGCCCTTTGCTGTTTTGTGGTGCCAGCCATGCTCGGCTGTGGCATTGCCGATAAGGCCTCTGCCGAGCATGGCTCGGCACTACATGCGGATCTGGTCTTGGTAAGGCCCCTGCCGAGCATGGCTCGGCACTACACAAACAAAAACGGAGCGCTTTCGCGCTCCGTTTTTTTACCACCCACTACCGCAACTGCAATCAGATGCGGCTGGCGATGGCCTGGGCGAAGCCCATGGTGGTGCCGGTGCCGCCCAGGTCGCCGGTCAGCGAATCCTTGGCTTCCATCGTGGCAACGATGGCCTTGCGCAGGCGCTCGGCGTTCTCCGGCTGGCCGACGTGGTCCAGCATCTGTGCAGCACCCAGCAGCAGCGCGACCGGGTTGGCCTTGCCCTGACCGGCGATGTCCGGCGCGGTGCCGTGCACGGCTTCGAAGATCGCTGCATCAGCACCGATATTGGCACCCGGGGCCAGGCCCAGGCCGCCGACCAGACCCGCACACAGGTCAGAGATGATGTCGCCGAACAGGTTGGTGGTAACGATGATGTCGAACTGCTCCGGACGCATCACCAGCTGCATGCAGGCGTTGTCGACGATCATTTCCTGGAACTCGATTTCCGGGTACTTGGCGGCGACTTCGCGCGCCACGTCCAGGAACAGGCCCGAGGTCGACTTGATGATGTTGGCCTTGTGCACGGCGGTGACCTTCTTGCGGCCGGTGCTCTTGGCCAGCTCGAAGGCGTAGCGCGCGATGCGCTCGGAGCCCTTGCGGGTGATGCGGGTACCGGAGAACGCGGTCTCGCCGTCGGCCGACACTTCCTGGCCTTCGGCCAGGTAGGCGCCTTCGGTGTTCTCACGCACCGTGATCATGTTGATGTTCTCGTAGCGCGACTTGGTGTTCGGGAACGAGATGGCCGGGCGCACATTGGCGTACAGGTCGAACTGGCGACGCAGGGCAACGTTGATCGAGCTGAAGCCACCACCGACCGGCGTGGTCAACGGGCTCTTCAGAGCGACCTTGTTCTTCTTGATCGATTCCAGGGTGGAAGCCGGGATCAGCTCACCGTGCTTTTCCAGCGCGGCCAGGCCAGCGTCGGCGAATTCGTAGGTCAAGCCCGCACCGAGCTTGTCCAGCACGAACAGGGTGGCGTCCATGATTTCCGGGCCGATGCCATCGCCGCGGATGACGGTGATTGTCTGCGTCATTTCTAGGTATTCCGAACAGGGAGGAGGAATGCGCCATCCGGCTGCCCGGAACCCGGCGCGATTGAAAAGGTTTCAACTGTCAATTATGCCTGATCAGCCGCGCCAGCCCCAACTGGACGATGGTCTGGGGTTCAGCTGTGCTCGTGCCCGGCCGGTGCCTGGGCAGCCCCGTTCTCCAGCTGGTCCAGGAAATCCACCGCCCGTCGCAGGTGCGGGATGACGATCGAGCCACCCACCACCAGACCCACCGAGAAGGTCTCGAAGAACTCTTCACGGCTGACTCCGGCCTCTTTGCACTGGGCCACGTGGTAGCTGATGCAGTCATCACAGCGCAGCACCATCGAAGCCACCAGGCCCAGCAACTCCTTGGTCTTCACATCCAGCGCGCCGGCCTGGTAGGTCTGGGTGTCGAGCGCGAAGAAGCGCCGCACCACTTGGTTCGGCTCGGCCAGGATGCGCTGGTTCATGCGCTGGCGGAACTCGGTGAATTCAGCCAGGCGGTCCTTTTCGTTGTCGGCGCTCATGCGCCCTGCCCGGCCAGCAGCGGCTCCAGCTTGCCTGCGCGGTGCAGCGCGATCATGTCGTCGTAGCCGCCCACATGGACGTCGCCGACGAAAATCTGCGGCACGCTGGTGCGCTTGGTCAGCGACATCATCTTCTCGCGCGCGGTCGGGTCCAGGTCGATCCGGACCTCGGTCCACGACTGGTTCTTGCTCTTCAGGAAGTTCTTGGCCGCTACGCAATACGGGCAGACGGCGGTGGAGTAAATGGTGATTTCCGGTGCACCGGCGCTGGTTGAAGTTGTCACAACGAAACTCCTGAGTGGAAACATTGTCTATATATGGTACCGGTCGCGCTGATTCTCGATGCCACCGGCAGAACACAGCGGGTTAACCTGTGCTTCACACCCGCGCCCCGCTTCCCCGTCATCCTCCGCCCTGCCACTACCCGGAGTCACCGCTTGCGCAACCTGCTGCTTGCCACCGCTATCGCCACTAGTTTGGCCCTGGCCCTGGCCACCCCGCTGTCCCACGCCGATGAAAGCAAACTGCCCGACATCGGTTCGTCGGCCGGCGAGCTGCTGACCCCGGCGCGGCAGGCGGAGTACGGCGGCATGATGCTGCGTGAACTGCGCAACTATGGTTACCTGCTGGACGACCCGCTGGTGAACGACTGGCTCAGTACCATGGGTACACGACTGGGCTCCAACAGCGCCCAGCCACAGCAGAAGTACACGTTCTTCATGATGAGGGACCGGCAGATCAATGCGTTTGCCACATTGGGCGGCTACATCGGCATGAACGCCGGCCTGGTGCTCACCGCCGAGCGCGAGGACGAGGTCGCCGCAGTGCTGTCGCATGAAATCGCCCACGTCACCCAGCAGCATGTGCTGCGCGGGGTGGAACGTGCCCAGCGCGACCAGATTCCCATCCTGCTCGGCATGCTGGCGGCGGTGATCGCCGCGCAGCAGGCCGGTGGCAACTCCTCGGGGGATGCGACCATGGCCGCCATCACCTCCGGCATGGGGCTGATGCAGCAGCGCCAGATCAATTTCACCCGCTCCAACGAGTCGGAGGCTGACCGTCTCGGCATCCGTACCCTGGCCCGCAGCGGCTATGACGTGGACGCGATGGCCGGCTTCTTCGAACGCATGTCGGCAGCGATGCGCGGCAACGAGGGCGGCTATTCCACACCGGATTTCCTGCGTACCCACCCGGTCAACATCACCCGCATCAGCGAGGCAAAGGCCCGCGCCGAGCAGATGAAGAAGGACACCGTCCTGTTGACCACCCAGACCCCGACTGGCGTTCTGCAGGAGCGGGTCAACCCATCCGCCCCCGATACCAGCAGCAGCCCACTGAGCGGCGGCAACCCGCTGCTGCCAGCCGGCTTACAGCTGTCGCTGCCCGGCAGCAGCTTGCCGCACGGCGCCACCGGCCTGTTCGATTGGGCCCGAGAGCGCCTGCGCGTGCTCAGCGCGCCTACCCCGTCGGAACTGGTACGCGAATACGAAGGCCTCAAGCGCAGCCAGAAGAATGGCCTCACCGATGCGCAACGCTATGGCGTAGCCATCGCCCGCCTGCGTGACGGCGGCGCCGGCGGCGTTGGCCAGGCCCTGCCCGAGCTGCAGCAGCTGCTGCAGGAATACCCGGACAACCTGTGGGTGAACCTGGCCCTGGGCGAAGCCGAATCGCGCAGCGGTCGCCACGAAGATGCCAACAAGCGCTTCGACGCCCTGCTCAAACGACTGCCGCAGAGCCGCCCAGTGGCCCTGACCTATGCCCAGATTCTGAATGAGCAAGGCGGTGTAGCTTCCGGCCAGCGCGCGCAGGCCATGCTACGACCACTGCTGGCCCGTTCCAGCGATGACCCGGTGTTCCAGGCCACCTTTGCCCGCGCCAGCGAACTGGCAGGCGACAGTACCCGCGCCAGCGAGGCCTATGCCGAAGCGGCGTACTTGAATGGGCGACCAGAACAGGCGCTGATCCAGTTCCAGGCCCTGCTCAAGCAGCCCGGACTGGATTACGTGAGCCGGGCACGAGTGGATGCCCGTATCGAATCCATCATGCCGACCGTGCTGGAGATGCGCCGGCTCGGCGTCCACGACCCGGAAATGTCACGGAACTGAACCTGCCTGCGACAAATTGCCGGGTTTACCCTCCATCCGTGTCACAAACCCGTCATCAAACCGTAGTCTACTGAGCACATCCCTTATTGATGGGCATTCCGGTAGGCGCCACGTGCAGAAACGTATCCTGATTGTCGATGACGAACCCGCGATCCGTGACATGGTCGCCTTCGCCCTGCGCAAGGGTGAGTACGACCCGGTCCATGCCGGCGATGCACTCGAAGCGCAGACTGCCATTGCCGACCGGGTGCCGGACATGATCCTGCTGGATTGGATGCTGCCGGGCACCAGCGGCCTGGAACTTGCCCGCCGCTGGCGCAAGGAAGTCCTCACCCGCGACGTACCGATCATCATGCTCACCGCACGCGGCGAAGAGAACGACCGCGTCGGTGGCCTGGAAGCCGGTGTCGACGACTATGTGGTCAAGCCGTTCTCGGCGCGCGAATTGCTGGCACGTATCCGTGCAGTGATGCGCCGCACCCGCGATGATGATGAAGACGGTAGCGTCGGCGTTGGCAACATCCGCATCGATGGTGCCGCCCACCGCGTCTTTGCTGGCGATGTCCCGGTGCCGATCGGGCCCACCGAATACCGTCTGCTGCACTTCTTCATGACCCATCCGGAGCGCGTCTACACACGCTCGCAGTTGTTGGACCATGTCTGGGGCGGCAGCGTGTATGTGGAGGAGCGCACCATCGACGTGCATATCCGCCGCCTGCGCAAGACGCTTGAACCGTTCGCTGCCGAGAACATGGTGCAGACCGTGCGCGGTGCCGGTTACCGCTTCTCCGCAGCCACCTGAACCGCTGCGGCCACTGGGCCGCAACGGATGCCATAACCCGCCGTAACCCCGCCGGATCCACCCAGCACTACCGAGAGCGCAATGCCCCGCCAATTCCGATCTGCCTGGTTGAAGACGCTGGCCACCGTGGCCGCGTTGCTGTTGTTGGCCTGGGGACTGGGTGCGTTGTTGGGTCATCCCGCTTTGATCGTGGCGATCACTGCTTTGGCGATGCTGACCTGGCACTACTGGCGTCTGCGCCAATTGCTGTTGCGATTGACTGCACGGCAACGCTGGGACACGCCCAAAGGCGTGGGCGTCTGGAATGAACTGGACCGGCTGCTGTCACGCAACCAGCAGGAAATGCGCGCGCGCAAGCGTCGCCTGGTCGAAATGCTGCGCAGCTACCGTGCTGCCGCCGCCGCGCTGCCCGATGCGGTGGTGGTGGTCGACCGCAACACCCAGCGCGTGCAGTGGTTCAACGAAGCCGCCACCGCCCTGCTCGGCTTGCAGCACCCGGCCGACATGGAAGCTGCCTTGGTGCCGCGCCTGCAGCCGCTGCCGCTTGCCCATTGGCTGGCCGGTGGCCGCAACGCCGAACCGATCCTGGATGCCAACTCGCCGGTCGATCCGGCCATCCGCCTGCATATGCGTTTGATCCCCTACTCGGATCACCATTGGCTGCTCGTAGCGCGTGATGTAACCAAGCTGCTGCATCTGGAACAGGTACGCCGCGACTTCGTCGCCAATGTCTCGCATGAGCTGCGCACACCGCTGACCGTGGTGCACGGTTATCTGGACATGATGGACCCGGAAGACTTCCCCGATACCGGGCCGATGCTGTCGGAGATGCGCAAGCAATCGCAGCGCATGGCGCAGCTGGTCGAAGACCTGCTGACCCTGTCGCGCCTGGAATCGCAGCAACACACCGAGCTGGAAACGGTGGGCATGACCTCGATGCTGGCCTCGCTTCGCCGCGAAGCCGAAGCGCACAGCCAAGGCCGCCACACCATCATCGTGGAAGACCAGGCCGGGGTGGACTTGGCGGGTTCCAACAAGGAGCTGCACAGCGCCTTCTCCAACCTGCTGACCAATGCCGTGCGCTACACCCCGGCCGGCGGCCGCATCACCCTGACCTTCAGCCGCGAAGGCAACGGCGCAGTACTGGCCGTCACCGACACCGGCTACGGCATTCCGGCCAATCACCTGCCGCGATTGACCGAGCGCTTCTATCGCGTCTCCAGCAGCCGTTCGCGCGAAAGCGGCGGCACCGGGCTGGGCCTGTCCATCGTCAAACACATTCTTGGCCTGCATCAGGCACGCCTGGAAATCCGCAGCGAAGTCGGCCAGGGCAGCACCTTTGCCTGCCACTTCGACGCCGAGCATGTACGCCCGCGCAATGCATCCCCCTCGCCTTTGTCCATGGAAGACTTCCCGGCATGACTCCTCCTCCGCCCCCCGCCACGCCCGCTGTCGGCACCGATCCCCTGCGTGATCCGTCGCTGTACATCAACCGGGAACTGTCACAGCTGGATTTCAATTTCCGCGTGCTGGCCCAGGCGATGGACGAGCAGGTGCCTTTGCTGGAGCGGCTGCGCTTCCTGTGCATCTCCTGCACCAACCTGGACGAGTTCTTCGAGATCCGCGCCGCGGCGGTACGCCACGCACAGGAATTCGGCCTGCCGCCGGCGCCGGACGGGATGAGCCCGCAGGCCATCCTCAACGCCATCCACGATCGCGCCGCCGAACTGGTGGACCAGCAGTACCGCTGCTGGAACCAGGTACTGCGTCCGGCCCTGGGCGAGGCCGGCGTCGGCATCCTCGCCAACAAGACATGGACGCCGCGCCAGCGCCGTTGGCTGCGCGCCTATTTCCGCAACGAGATCATGCCGGTGCTGTCGCCGCTCGGCCTGGACCCGTCGCATCCGTTCCCGAAGATCCTCAACAAGTCGCTGAACATCGTCGTCGTGTTGAAGGGCACCGACGCCTTCGGCCGCGCCGGTCATCTGGCGCTGGTGCGTGCGCCGCGCTCGCTGCCACGCATCATCCAGCTGCCGGAGTCACTCGGCGGCCCGCAGAACTTCGTGCTGTTGTCTGCAGTGTTGTCGGCCTTCGTCGATGAGTTGTTCCCGGGCATGGATGTACAGGGCGCCTACCAGTTCCGCGTCACCCGCAACTCCGAGCTGGTGGTGGACGAGGAAGAAGTGGAGAACCTGGCGCTGGCGCTGCGCGATGAGCTGGTCGACCGCGGCTATCGCCCGGCGGTGCGGCTGGAGATCGCCCACGACTGCCCGAAACCCATCATGCAGACCCTGCTGCAGAATTTCGGTCTGTCCGAGAACGCGGCGTATCGCATCGATGGCCCGGTCAACCTCAACCGCGTCATCCAGGTGTATGACCTGCTGCAGCGCGCGGACCTGAAGTACCCGCCGATGACCCCGCGCGTGTTCAAGTCGCCCGAGGGCATCTTCGAGACCGCCGCGCAGGGCGACGTGCTGCTGCACCACCCGTTTGATTCCTTCAGCACTGTGCTGGAGCTGATCCGCGAAGCCGCGGTCGATCCCAACGTGCTGGCGATCAAGCAGACCCTGTACCGCACCGGCAAGGACTCGGGAATTGTCGAGGCGCTGATCCTGGCCGCGCGCAACGGCAAGGACGTTACCGTCGTGGTCGAGCTGCGCGCGCGCTTCGACGAAGAAGCCAACCTCGGCCTGGCCGATCGCCTGCAGGATGCCGGCGTGCAGGTCGTCTACGGTGTGGTCGGCTACAAGACCCACGCCAAGATGCTGCTGATCGTGCGCCGCGAAGGCCGCAAGCTGCGCCGCTACGTACATCTGGGCACCGGCAACTACCACAGCGGCACTGCCCGCGCGTATACCGACCTGAGCCTGATCACCGCCGATGCCGACATCGGCAACGATGTGCACCTGCTGTTCCAGCAGCTGTCCGGGCTGGCCCCGAAGATGAAGCTCAAGTGCCTGCTGCAATCGCCATTCACCCTGCATGCCGGGCTGATCAAGCGCATCGAGCGCGAGACCAAGCTTGCCCTGGACGGCAAGCCGGCGCGCATCATCGCCAAGATGAACGCCCTCAACGAGGCGCAGGTGATCCGCGCCCTGTACGCGGCCTCGCAGGCCGGCGTGCAGATCGACCTGATCGTGCGCGGCGCCTGCACCCTGCGACCGGGCGTGGAAGGCGTATCGGACAACATCCGCGTGCGCTCGATCGTCGGCCGCTTCCTCGAGCACAGCCGCGTCTACTGGTTCGGCAACAACGGTGCCCCCGAGCTGTACTGCGCCAGTGCCGACTGGCTGGAACGCAACCTGCTGCGTCGCGTGGAAACCTGCTTCCCGATCCTGGACACCGACCTGGCCCGGCGCATCTACCGCGAAGTACTGCAGAACTACCTGGACGACAACCTCAATGCCTGGGATCTGCAGGAAGACGGCCGCTACATCAAGTGCGAGCCAGCACCCGGCCAGCCTCCGCATTCGGCGCAACAGGCATTGATGGAAGGGCTGTAAGCAGCAGCCATCGAGAGCAAGTGGAAGGAACCAGTGCAACAGCGGGCATCCGCCCGCTTTCACTGGTTCCTACGTGGGCGGCCGTTAGCGTCTGGCGTACCCGTCGCAGACCGCGCCGCCACTGGTTCCCGGATCCCGCATCTATGTCCCTGGTTACTTCATCCGCTACCATTCCGCCATGCCCCAGTCTTCCTTGACCCCACCGCCCCTGCAGGACGGCGACCTGCTGGCCGCCATCGACCTGGGCTCCAACAGTTTCCATATGGTCATCGCGCGCTACCTGCTCGGGCAGCTGCGGGTGGTGGACCGCCTGCGCGAAACCGTGCGCATGGCCGACGGCCTGGATGGCAAGGGCGGCCTGTCGCCCGAAGCCCGCCAGCGCGCGCTGGAGTGCCTGGCCCGTTTCGGTCAGCGCATCCGCAACATCCCGCCCTACCGCGTACGTGCATTGGCCACCAATACCGTGCGCCAGCTGCGCTCGCCGCTGTCGTTCCTGATGCCGGCGGAAACCGCGCTCGGCCACGCCATCGAAGTGGTCAGCGGCCGCGAAGAAGCGCGCCTGATCTACCTCGGCGTCGCCCATGCGCAACCGCCCAAGCCCGACCAGCACCGGTTGGTGATCGACATCGGCGGCGGCTCCACCGAGTTCATCATCGGCCAGGGCATGCAGACGCTGGAACGCGAAAGTCTGCAGGCCGGCTGTATCGCCAGTACCCGGCGTTTCTTCCCCGGCGGCAAGTTGAGCAAGAAACGCTGGAAAGACGCACTCACCGAGATCGGCGCCGAGTTCCAGCCCTTCGCCAACAAGTACAAGGCACTGGGCTGGCAGGAAGCACTGGGCTCGTCCGGCACCCACAAGGCGATCAGCGAGATCTGCGCGGCAATGAAGCTGAGCAAGGGCGCGATCACCGCCGAAGCGCTGCCGCAGCTGCGCGAAGAACTGCTGCGCGCCAAGAACATCAACGAGATCGAGCTGCCGACGCTGTCCGCCGAGCGCCGCCCGATCATCGCCGGTGGCGTACTGGTACTGGAAGCCGCGTTCCAGGCCTTGGGCCTGCAGAAGCTGCTGGTCAGCAAGGCGGCGATGCGCGAAGGCATCCTCTACGACATCATGGGCCGCGCCAACGACAACGATCCGCGCGACGAATCGGTGGCCGCACTTACCCTGCGTTACGCCATCGACGAAGCCCAGGCACAGCGCGTGGAAGCCACTGCACAACGGCTGTTCGAACAAGTGTCGGACGCGTGGAAGCTGGATGTCGACGATGCGCGGATGCTCGGTTGGGCCGCGCGCCTGCATGAGCTGGGCCTGATGATCGCGCACAGCGGTTATCACACCCACGGCAGCTACGTGATCGAGCATTCGGACATCGCCGGTTTCTCGCGTCAGGAACAGCAGATGCTGGCCGCATTGATCCGCACCCATCGCCGCGGCATTCCCAAGAGCGCGTTCGAGGCCTTGCCGGAGCGCCTGTTGCTGCCGGCCAAACGCACGGCGGCAATACTGCGACTGGCGGTACTGCTACACCGCGCACACGAGTCCGACCCGATCCCGACCCTGGAGCTGTCGGTTGACGGCAACACTTTGTCGCTGATCCTGGCCAAAGACTACATCGACGCCCGTCCGCTGCTACGTGCCGATCTGGTTGGCGAGGCTGAAGGCATGACCGGGCTGGGTTTCAGCTTCCGGCCATTCGTGGCCTGAGCGGCACCAGTACGCAACACGAACTCAGGTCCTCGCACCCACGCTGGACAGACAGAACCACGGCCCTTTGGAGGCCGTGGTTTTCGTCATTCTGGGCCGTCACAAAGCAGTCAAATCACAGTAACAGGTGCTTCATCGGCTCAGCGCATCCTCGCCAAAAACCGGGAGCCAGCCATGCGCTTTGCGATCGTCACCGAGACCTATCCGCCGGAGGTCAATGGCGTTGCCTTGACCGTGCAGGGGCTGGAACACGGCCTGCGCAACCGCGGCCATGACGTCGATGTGGTCCGCCCGCGTCAACAACAGGATGGCACCGGCGCCACCCACGAAGTACTGGTCCGCGGTGCTGGCCTGCCACGCTACCCCGGCCTGCGCTTCGGCCTGCCGGCACCTTTGCGGCTGGCCCGGCAATGGCAGCAACAACGCCCGGATGCAGTCTACGTGGCCACGGAAGGCCCGCTGGGCTGGTCGGCAATGCGCACCGCGCGGCGGCTGGGCATCCCGGTCGCCTCGGGTCTGCACACGCGTTTTGATGAGTATCTGCCCGACTATGGCGCTGCCTGGTTGCAAGGCACCGCACTGCGCTGGATGCGCCGTTTCCACAATCAGGCAGAAGCCACCTTGGTCCCCACCCGCGAGCTGCAACAGTTTCTTCTGGACAATGGTTTTTCACGTGCGCGGCTACTGGCGCGCGCAGTAGATGGCAGCCAATTCGACCCCAATAAACGCGATGCCGCTTTGCGTGCTGACTGGGGCATCGAAGGCGAAGGCTTCGCAGTGATCTATGTAGGTCGCATCGCTGCAGAAAAAAACCTGGGTCTGGCAATCAAGGCATTCCGTCGCATCCAGCAACAGCGGCCGAAGGCGCGCTTTGTCTGGGTTGGTGATGGGCCGATGCGCGAGAAGCTGGCCGAGCAGAACCCGGACTTCATCTTCTGTGGTGTACAGCGCGGCGAAGCACTGGCCAGACACTTCGCCAGTGGCGATCTGTTCCTGTTCGCCAGCCGCAGCGAAACCTTTGGCAACGTCACCCTGGAAGCCATGGCCAGCGGCGTAGCGACGGTGGCCTTCAACTATGGCGCTGCCCGCGAACACCTGCGCAGTGGGCACAGTGGGGTTGCCGTGGACAACGATGAGAACTTCATCGCCGCCGCCGTGCAGCTAGCCAACGATGACGAGATGCGCAGCACCCTCGGTGCAAACGCCAGCCGCGCGATGCAGCGCCTGCACCCGGAACACGTGGTCGCCGAATTTGAAGCACTGCTCAGCGAACTGGCCTCCCGGAGACGCTGCCATGCCATTGCTGCCGCCTGAAGGAATCGCCGCGCGTGAGGCCCGCTGGTGCCGGCGCGCAAACCGTTACGGCCGCCGTCGTGGCATCCGCCGGCTGTTCTCGGCACTGAGCCGGCTCGGCGATGGCGTGTTCTGGTACATGCTGATGGGCGCGCTGGTGCTGGCCGATGGCCTGGATGGCCTGCAGGCTTCCGCGCATATGGCCGCCACCGGCGTGTTGGCGCTGACCCTGTACAAACTTCTCAAACGCTGGACCCGGCGTCCGCGCCCATTCGCCGCCGACCTGCGCATCCGCGCCTGGGTGGCGCCGCTGGATGAATACAGCTTTCCCTCCGGCCACACCCTGCACGCGGTGTCCTTCACCGTGGTGGCGCTGGCCTATTACCCTTGGTTGGCCCCGCTGTTGCTGCCCTTCACCGTCGGCGTAGCATTGTCGCGGGTGGTACTGGGCCTGCATTACCCCAGCGATGTACTGGCCGCCACCGCCATCGGGGTGCTCCTCGGCACCGGCTCGCTGCAACTGCTGCCGCTGCTCGCTGGCTGATCAGGCTCTACAATGCGGGCATGACAACGCTGTTCATCTCCGACCTGCATCTGGACCCCAGCCGTCCAGCCATCACTGACCTGTTCCTCGACTTCCTGCGCGGCGAAGCGCGGCAGGCCGAGGCGCTGTACATCCTGGGCGATCTGTTCGAAGCCTGGATTGGGGATGACACGCCCTCCAGCGCCGCCGATGCGGTCGCACTGGCGCTGCGCGAAGTCAGCGATGCCGGCGTGCCGGTGTACTTCATCCGTGGCAATCGCGATTTCCTGCTCGGCAACGACTATGCCGCCCGCGCCGGCATGCGCATCCTGCCGGATCCGTCAGTGATCCAGCTCTACGGAAAGCCGGTACTGCTGCAGCACGGCGATCTTCTGTGCACCGACGATGTCGCCTATCAGGCCTTCCGCGCACAGACCCGCAACCCGGCCTTCATCGCCCAGTTCCTGTCGCAGTCGCTGGAAGCCCGCGTCGCCTTCGCGCAGAAGGCCCGTGCCGCCAGCCAGGCGCATCAATCGGAAATGAAGCAGGACGACAAGGCGACGTTTGAAACCGTCACCGATGTGGCACCCGCCGAGGTGCTTGCCACCTTCCAGCGTTACGGCGTGGACACAATGATCCATGGCCACACCCATCGCCCGGCGATCCATACCGTGAATGCAGGGGAGCACAGCTTCACCCGCATCGTGCTGGGCGACTGGTACGAGCAGGGTTCGGTGCTGCGTGTGGATGCGGATGGCTATCGGCTGGAAGCATTGGGCTGACCACAGTTGTAGGAGCGGCGTCAGCCGCGAAGCCGGAGCAAAGAGAACCGCCTGATATGGCTGCAATCGCAGACCCGTCGGGCGGTTTTTGCATTTGTGGCTTCGCGGCTTACGCCGCTCCTACAAGGCTCGACCATATGTTTTGTGGGAGCGGTGTGAGCTGCGAAGCTGACATAAAAAAAACCGCCAGATGTGGCTGCAATCGCAACCCTGTCTGGCGGTTTTTGCATTTGTGGCTTCGCGGCTTACGCCGCTCCCACAAGGTTGGAGCAGCAGCCTGGATCAGGGAGCTTCCACCGGTACCGACGGGTCGCGGGCGCAGCCCTTGAAGGTGTCCTTGCCCAGCACGAATTCGGCGGTGAACGGGTGTTTCAGGTCGGACATGCCGTCCGAGCACTCGGCGCGCTGCAAGGTCAGCCGAAATGCATCCTTGCCCTCGCCGCCCTGCACTACCAGCAAGCCATCCTGCAGCGCGCGGCTGCCTTCGAAATGCTGCGGGCTGGCTTGGGTTTCCGGGGTGCTGTAGTCGAGCTTGGCACCGTCCACGCGCACACCCCAGAACGGCTCGGTGCCCGAGGCCTGCACGATGACCGGGAAATCATCCCTGGCGTCAGCTTCAGCCGCTGCGACGGGCGCCACCGGTGTCGGCGCGGCGGCATCGGCATCAGTAGCAGGCTTGGGCCCGTTGCATGCCGATAGCGCCAGCACCATCGCGGCCACGGTAAAAATCTGCTTCATCGTTCTCTCCTTGATTACGTCGTTGCCGATCGAAAACACGTTGACGTTCGCCTCAACCGGATGATGGCCCTGCCATCGGTCACCGCATGGCGGGCGCAGAACAAGATAGTGCGCCACGTGCCGAACCTGATGGTGGAACGCAGGCAAGCCGGCAGTCAATCAGACACGGCCCGGGTTGCGGCCAGCGTTCATCCCTTGCGGCGCTCAAGATCGGCGGAAACGCTGGCCATCAGCATGATTGAAGGCACGTTGCCGCATGCAGGCGTCAACCGGCCTGCTCTACCAGATAGACCAGTTCTTCTTCATCGAAACCTGCCAACAACCGCGCTTCCAGATTGAACGGCCCGCGCAGGTAACCGCCAGCGTATTCGCCCAGCAGCTCTTTGAAACGTTTGCGCGGCTCGACACCCACCCGCGCGCAATACCAGTGGTACCAGCGCGTGCCAGCAGCTACGTGGGCCACCTCTTCACGCAGGATCACCTCCAGCACGTCGGCGGTGGTTGCATCACCCAGCGAGCGCAGCTTGCTGATCATCGCAGGCGTCACATCCAGCCCGCGCGCTTCCAGCACGCGCGGCACCAAGGCCATGCGTGCCAGACCATCGTGCGCGGTTTTCTCGCACATTTCCCACAGGCCGTTGTGGGCGGGAAAATCGGCATAGTCGTGGCCGTGTGCCAGTAGACGATCACGCAGCAGTACGAAGTGGCGCGACTCATCGTCGGCGCAGCTCACCCAATCGGCGTAGAAGCTGCCCGGCAGGCCACGGAAGCGATAGACCGCGTCCCAGGCCAGGTCGATGGCATTGAGTTCGATATGGGCGATGGCGTGGATGAAGGCGGCACGTCCATCCACTGATCCCAGGCCACGGCGCGGCAGGTCGCGCGGGTGCACCAGCACCAGTTGTGGCGGGCGGCCGGGCGAGCGGATCGGGTCAGGGTCTGGCGCTGCTGCCGGCAGCTTCAATGTGCCAGCGCGGTAGCGCGCGGCGTAGTGCTGGGTGAGTGCGACTTTTTCAAGCGGATCGGCGGCGGCCATGCAGATGCAGGCGGCGTCGAGCAGAGAGAAGTCTGCTGCTTCGGCGGGCGGAGCAAATGCAGGGGTAGCGGGCTGTAGTTGTTGCGGGTTCATGGGTGCTCACAGAGTGCCGCTTCGTTCTGCCCTCACCCCAACCCCTCTCCCGCGTGCGGGAGAGGGGCTTTGAGCGCTGCGTGCGGGAGAAGGGTTATGAGCCCTCCCAATTCTTATGCGCGGCGCTGGGTCTTGGCTTCGTCCGAACGCAGCTGTTGGATGCGCTCGAAGTAACCCGGCTCGATGCCGGTGACGTATTCGCCGTTGAAGCAGGACGAATCGAATTCCTTCAACTCCGGGTTGCCTTCGCGCACTGCAACTTCCAGATCTTCCAGGTCCTGGTACACCAGCCAATCACAGCCAAGGTGCTTCTCGATTTCCTCGACGCTGCGGTTGTGCGCGACCAGTTCTTCGGCCGCCGGCATATCGATACCGTAGATGTTCGGGTAACGCACCGGTGGCGCTGCGCTGGCCAGATAGACCTTGCGCGCACCGGCATCGCGCGCCATCTGCACGATCTGCTGGCTGGTGGTGCCGCGCACGATGGAGTCATCGACCAGCAGCACCACGCGGTTGCGGAATTCCAGATGGATCGGATTGAGCTTGCGACGCACGGACTTCACCCGCTCACCCTGGCCCGGCATGATGAAGGTGCGGCCGACGTAGCGGTTTTTGACGAAGCCTTCGCGGTACTTCACGCCGAGCACGTTGGACATTTCCAGCGCGGCATCGCGCGAGGTGTCCGGGATCGGGATGATGGTGTCGATGTCATGGTCCGGACGCAGGCGCAGGATCTTCTCGCCCAGCTTCTGGCCCATGCGCATGCGCGCCTTGTGCACCGACACGTTGTCCATCATCGAGTCGGGACGTGCGAAATACACGTACTCGAAGATGCACGGGGTCTGCTGGGTGCTGGTGGCGCAGACTTCGGTGAACAGCTCACCGCGCTCGGTGATAACCACCGCTTCGCCCGGTGCGACATCGCGCATGCGCTCGAAGCCAAGCACGTCCAGCGCCACTGATTCGGAAGCCACCGCATACTCGATACCTTCGGCATGCATGCGCTTGCCCAGCACCAGCGGGCGGATGCCGTGCGGGTCGCGGAAGGCAACCAGGCCCAGGCCCAGCACCACGCTGACCACCGCATAGCCGCCCTTGCAGCGACGGTGCACACCGGCCACGGCGCGGATCGCCGCTTCCGGAGTCAGCATGCGCTGCGCGTCCAGTTCGTAGGCGAACACGTTCAACAGCACTTCGCTGTCCGAATCGGTATTGATGTTGCGGCGGTCGGCCTCGAATACCTGGCGACGCAGCGCCTCGGTATTGATCAGGTTGCCGTTGTGCGCCAGCGCGATGCCGTACGGCGAGTTGACGTAGAACGGCTGCGCCTCGTCGGTGCCTTCCGAGCCTGCGGTCGGGTAGCGCACATGGGCAATGCCGATGCGACCCTGCAGCAGCTCCATGCGGCGCTCGTCGAATACATCACGGACCAGGCCGTTGGCCTTTTCCACGCGTAGGCGAGTGCCGTCAGCGGTAGCGATACCGGCCGCATCCTGGCCACGGTGTTGGAGGACGGTCAGGCCGTCATAAAGCTGCCCGGCGACGTTTTGGTTGCCGACGATTCCGACGATGCCACACATGTTGCGCGATCTCCGCTGGGCGATGCCCGTTAACGTGAAGGTGGCCGTGCCTGGCCCTGAGGCTCAACCCGTATCGGCTTGAGTTGACCCGGGCGCACCTGCGCCGGATCGATGTTGGAGGGCAACGCCCCCGCCGGGTCAGCTCGGCTTTGCTCTGCGCTGCGCTGGCGGGGATCAAAACGCGTCCCTTCCAACGGCGCCGGTAGCAAGCCACTGCCCGCATCTGCTTCGTTCGGTCCGCCATTATCGCCTGCCAGCACCGACTTACCCAAGTCCATCAGTGCCATTGCCGGCGATTCAGGTGGCTGCGGCAGCTTTTCGCGTGCCCAGTCAGCCATCGGTTGCAGCCAAGGCACCACGCTGGACTGGCGCCAGCCCGGTTCTTCATCCATCGAGGTGAAGCCCAGCAGCAGTACCGCCAGCACCGCCAACAGCACCCCGCGCACCGCACCCAAGGCCAGACCGAGCAGCCGATCCGGCCATTTCAGTAGTACCGTGGCATCGACCACGCCGCGCAGCAGGCGCCCGACCAGGGTGGCCGCCAGCAGCACACCGATGAATACCAGCAGATAGCCGCCGACGTAGTCGCCAGCGCTGGGCTGGCCTTGATCGGCCAGCAGCAAGGCAGCGCGCGCGCCGTAGTAAAAGGCGGCCGCGCCTGCCAACAACCAGTTCACCACGCCCAGCACGGTCGCCAGCAGCCCGCGCATCAGCCCGAACAGGGCCGACACGCCGATCAGCGCCAACAACACCAGATCAATCACCGCGCGCCCCGCAGGTGCAGCACAGGATTGCGCGACTGATCAAAGGGACGCAGTGCGGCATCAAGGATGCGGGCGGACCATGCCGGCGATGCCGACCTTGGCCGCGACCTGCGCCTTGAGCTGTTCAGCCTGCTCGCGGCTGGCCACCGGTCCGATGCGGACGCGGTTGAGCACGCCGTTATCGGTACGCACCTGCTCGACAAAAGCACTGAAGCCGGCGGCACGCGCGCGGTCACGCAATGCATTGGCATCGGCGGCCTGGCCAAAGGCACCAAGCTGCACGGCGAAACCTACACCGCTGGCAGCTGGCGCGGCCGGGGTGGTGACTGCCGGCTTGGCCGGGGTTGCCGCTACCGGCTTGGCCGGCTCAGGCTTCGGCGCCTCCGGCTTGGCAGCGGGCTTGGGCTCGGGCTTGGGTGCAACGGCGACCGGCTTGGCCGGCTCCGGCGGCAAGGCCTCGGTGCGGACCGGCGCAGTGTTTGCTGCAGCGGTAGCGGTGCTGCTGGCAGCCGGCGTGGCAGTAGCGGTCGGTGCCGGCACGGCGTTTTCGGCAGTGGCGTTGAGCACCACCACCTGCGCATTCACGTCGTTACGGACCTTGCCCGCTTCCAGCCGCACCAGTTCAGCCTGGGCGCGATCGGCATACGGACCGATGCGCACGCGCCAGGCCGGGCGGCCATTGATGGTATCGGCCTGGCGGAAGCCCGGCAGATTGGCTTTCTTCAGGTGCGCGATCACAGCGTCGGCATCGACCTCGCTGCCATAGGCACCAAAATTGACCGCGTAGTTGCCGGCAGCAGCCGACGGCGGCAAGCCATTGGCCGGCTGCTCGACAGCGGCAGCCACACCGGTTTCCGGCTGTGCGGCGGGCATGCCCAAGGCGCCACCTGCGGGTGCGCCAGGCGCAACCAGCGGCAGCTCGCGGGTTTCAAACTGGCCTTCGGCCGGTGCCACGGGCGCGCTCAACGGCACGTCCTGTACGCCACTGTCCGGCGCAGGCCCTTTGACCAGCATCGGCAGGAAGATCACGGCAAGCGCCACCAGAACGATGGCACCAATCAGTCGCTGTTTCAGAGGAGTTTCCACAATTGGCGTATGCGCGGCGCGGCGGAGTGCCCCGGTGATTATATGCGGGGCACGCGCAGCAGCGTCTTAGTCAGCTGAACGGAGTAGTGGCAGTGCTTCGGCCACCGTATGGAAGGAGCCGAACACCAGCACCCGGTCGCCTTGCTGGGCCTGAGCCAATGCGGCGCCCAGCGCCTTGGCAACGTTGTCGGACAAGCTGGCCTCGGCAGCAGCGGTCTGCATCAGGCGCTCGCGCAGCTGCGCGGAGGTTTGCCCACGCGTACCTTTCAGCCCGGCCAGGAACCAGCCATCGACCTGTGCCTGCAGGGCATCGACCACACCGGCAGCGTCCTTGTCGGCCAGCGCGGCATAGACCGCGAACGTGCGGCCCTGCACTGGCTCGGCCTTCAATGCTGCAGCCAAAGCGCCAGCGGCCTGCGGGTTGTGCCCCACATCCAGCAACACTTCAATGCCGCCGCGCTCGAAACGCTGCAGACGCCCAACCACCTGCGCATCGGCAACACCTTGTGCCCATGCATCGCGCGGCACCGGCTTGTCCAAGGCGCGCAACGCAGCCACCGCGGTAGCGGCGTTGTTGCGCTGGATCGGCGCCCACAATGCGGGCTGCGGCAGTTCCAGACGGAACGAGACATCACGCCAACGCCACAGTTCGGCATCGATATCCTCGGCAAAGAAATCGCTGCCGAAGCGGATCGCGTTGGCACCCAGTACGTAGGCGCGGCGCAACACGCTGGACGGCGGATCGATCTCGCCAAGAATCAGCGGCTTCCAGCCACGGATGATGCCGGCCTTCTCTTCGCCGATGACTTCGCGGTCGTTGCCCAGCCAGTCGGCGTGGTCGATGTCGACAGTAGTAATCACCGCCACATCGGCGTCGATGATGTTGACCGCATCCAGACGTCCGCCGAGGCCGACTTCCAGCACCGCCAGATCCAATCCGGCCTGCTGGAACAGCCACAGCGCGCACAGCGTGCCGTATTCGAAATAGGTCAGCGCGGTGTCGCCACGGGCGTCTTCGACCGCGTTGAAGCCGGCCACCAGACTGGCGTCATCCACGTCCTTGCCGTCGATGCGCACGCGCTCGTTGTAGCGCAGCAGGTGCGGCGAGGTATAGGCACCCACCTTCCACTCAGCGGCACGGGCGATGGACTCGATGAAGGCCACGGTCGAACCCTTGCCATTCGTGCCACCAACCACGATGCAGTGCTCGGCCGGCCGCCCCAGCTGCATGCGCTGGGCGACTTCGCGCACGCGCTCCAAGCCCATGGCGATGGCTTGTGGGTGCTGCTGTTCGATATGGGCGAGCCACTGTTCTAGCGTGGCGGGACGGGCGGAAGACATGCGAAGGACTCTCTGGATCATGGGCCGGCACAGAAATCCGGCTGCGCGTTGCGCGCGGGAATGGTGCTCATGATACAGCGGCAGCTGCCCTCGGCCGCCAAGCTTGCCGGCATGTCAGGCTGGGATGCACCCGCCAGGCAATCCGTAGTGCCGAGCCATGCTCGGCAGGGGCTTCACCAATAAGCCATCGGCCCCAGCCAATTTGTGGGAGCGGCGTCAGCCGCGAAGCAGGATTTGCTGGAATCTCCAGCAAACCTGCAACCTCAAAGACGATGGGCTTCGCGGCTGACGCCGCTCCCACAATCGAGCCCCTCCGGGGCCTGCTGATCTACCGGTAGAGCCTCAGCCGAGCATGGCTGGGCCCTACCGAACGCGGATTACGTGGTCCGATTACAGCGCGCGATGCTTGGCTTCGCCAAAGAACGGGGTGTGGTGGGCGCAGTCGTTCAGCCGCACCACTTCCAGGTGCTCAACGTCCGGGCCTTCCAGCAGGTTCAGCGTGGTCGGGGCCTGGCGGAAGCTCCACAGCTTGGAAATCGGCAGGCCGAGGATCTTGCACAGAATGACGCGGTTGACCGCGTCATGCGCGACCACCAGCAAGGTGTCGTCTTCGCCCAGGCCTTCGGCGGCGGCGGTCAGGCCGCGCCAGCTGCGGTCCAGCACCTGGCGCAGCGATTCGCCGCCGGGCATCAACACGGTGTCGGGCTCTTCGCGCCAGGCGCGCAGGCGTGCCGGGTCTTTCTCGTCGATCTCGCTGGCGAGCAGGCCTTCCCACTCACCGTGGGCGATCTCCTGCAGGTCCGGCTCGGTCAGCAACATGGCTTCGCGCGCGCCGCCCAATGCAGCCTTGGCGGTGGCCTGCGCACGGCTCAGCGGCGAGGCCACAGCGCGGGTGATCTGCACATCGGCCAACCGCTCACCCAAGGCTTTTGCCTGGGCCTCACCCACCGGTGAGAGAGGAATGTCGATCTGGCCCTGGTAGCGGCCTTCGGCGTTCCACGGCGTTTCGCCGTGACGGGCAAGCAGGATGCGCATGCAGCTGTTTCCATTGTGGTGGGAGTCCCCGCCAGCTGTCCGCGGCGGGAGGGGCATCATAGCCCGGCCGTGCGCCGATACCGCCCACGGTTACCTTCGATACGGATCCAGCGCCGGCAACTGAACCAACTGTGCCCGCGATTTGCCGCAGCTGCCTGACCTAACCGCAACAGTAAAGGGCAACAGCACTGACGGCACGGTTGCGTGCCGGGCACAGGCGTTACCATGCCGGTTCCCTATCGGTGGCACGGCGTGACTTCCGCACGAGGGCAGCACCTTCAAGGCCCCAGATCGCGGCATGACCAGCACCCCCAGTTCACCCAAGCAGTTCAAATTCAAGCTCTGGCATGAACGCCGCGACCGCTGGGTCGCGGTGCTGATAACGGTCGTGCTGCATGTGCTGATGCTGTTGCTCCTGATGTACTCCAATCCACCGGTGGTTTCCTCGCCGCAGGGCTCATCGGGCGGCGGCCGGACCAAGGTCGATTTCGTCGGCGAGGCACCGCCGTCCACGCAGCCAAGCAAGGTGCCGCCGCAGGACAAGCCCGACAAGACCACGCGCTCCAAGCCCAAGCCAACCACGCATAGGCGCAGCGAAGACCGCAAGCCGGTGCCGGAGGCCCGCTACATCGAGCCACCGAGCGAGCCGGAGCAGGAAGAAACCAAGACCCAGGACCAGGCCCAGACCCCGGCCGCACCGGCAGCTGCTGCCAGCCCGTCGGAAACCGTGCCGCGGCGTCCGCAGACCTGGACCGGGCGCCCGCCCGGTTCGCTGGACAGGACCACCGCGCAGGACGATTACGGTCGCTCCGCCGGTCAGGGCAATGACAGCGGCAAGCGCGTTGACCGCAGCGCCGGAGCACCGGCCATGGAAGTCGGCGGCTACCAGATCGTCTATGACCTGCTCAGCGAGGAAAAGCTGCGCGCCTGGATGGACGGTGCCAAGGAAGTGGATGGCAAGAAGGAACTGTCGATCCCGCTGCCCGGCACCACCTACCTGATGGTCTGCCCGGCCGAGGTTGCGCTGCGTCGTGGCTCCAGCAAGTGCCGCATGCTGCAGGCCGGCTCACCCGAGCTGCAGGACATCGGCGATGCCCGCCAGTTTGTCATCGTGATGTATGTCTACCGCTATGGCGAACTGCTGTGGCGCGGGCCCGGCCCGTACCGCTGAGCGTAGTGCCGAGCCATGCTCGGCAGGGGCTTTCCCGGTATCCCACGTAGGAGCGGCGTCATCCGCGAAGCCACTGCTGCAACAGCTAACGCGCATACGGGCGATTTCAATGCTATCGGCTTCGCGGCTTACGCCGCTCCTACAAAGCTTCGCGCTGCGCGCAAAACAAAAGCCCGGACGGTTTCCCGTCCGGGCTTTTACTTGAACCACGCAACTCGAACTTACTTCGAGGCGGCGTCCATTTCCTTCAGCAGCTGCGGCGCCGGCGCCACTTCCTGCATGATCCAGCGCATGTAACGCTCGTCCACCGAGATCATGCGAGTCATCACCGGGTCGAACACCCAGTTGCTGGCGACCGATTCCCAGATGCCGTCAAACGCCAGGCCAACGAGGCGACCGTGTGCGTCAAGCACCGGCGAGCCGGAGTTGCCGCCGGTGATGTCCAGGTCGGACAGGAAGTTCACCGGCACGCTGCCGATACGCTTGTCCTCGAAACCGCCGTAACGCTTGGCCTTGACCGCATCGATCAGCGCCTGCGGCGAATCGAACGGGTCCTTGCCGGTTTCCTTGGCGACGATGCCTTCCAGGTCGGTGAAGGCCGGCTGCACCTTGCCGTCCAGGCCGGTGTAACCCTTCACGTTGCCGAAGGTGATGCGCAACGACAGGTTGGCGTCCGGATAAACGAACTCACCCTTGGTCTTCTTGTAGTCGGCAATGGCCTGCAGGAACAGCGGACGTGCCACCAGTTCCTCGCCCATGCGCAACTTGCGCTGGTGCTCAAGTTCCAGCAGTGCCGGCATCACTGCCACCGCGTACTGGATGGCCGGATCATTGCTGGCTTCGAATGCAGCCTTGTCGGCACCGAACCACTTCAGGCGCTCATCCAGGCTGCCCAGCTTGGAGCCATCCAGACGCGCAACCGTTGCATCAACCGCCTTGGCATCAACGCCGCCGATCCACTTGTCGAACGCCGACAGGTGCTGGCCGGCCGGCAGCTGTACGTACTGCTGCAGCCAGTACTGCTGGAACTGACGGTCCATGGCTGGCACGTAGCGACGGTCCATCTGCTTCAGCCCGCCTTCGATGGTCGGCAGGTCGCGTTCCTGGTAACCCTCTTCGCGCTGTGCGTCCGGCTTGGCCTTTTCAATGGCCAGGCGGTACAGGCGCACGGCAGTGCCGAGGGTGCCGGTGCGGTTGAGCATGGCCAGGTTCAGGTCGCGCGCCTGGTTCATGCGTGACTGCTGGCCCAGCGTCTGCAGCTGTGCGAAGGCATCCAGCGCCGGCTTGCCGGCAGCGCCCTGCCCACGCAGCCATTCCAGCACCGCGGTTTCTGCAGCCTGCTTCTGGCCGAGCACGTTGTTGCGCTTGAAGCCGTCCAGCTGGCCGTCGTAGTTCTTGCTGGTGTTGTTCCAGCTGGCCATGTTGGACGCGTACTTGACCGCGATGTCCTGGTTGTCCTTGCTGGCCGCTTCGACCATCGCGATCTGGTCCTTGTAGGCCTTGGCGATCGACGGGTAGGTCCAGGTGGCGGTGTTCTCGAACTCGCTGACCAGCGCATAGCGGTCGGTGCGGCCCGGGTAACCGGCCACCATCACGAAATCACCCTCGCCCAGCGGCTGGTTGGCCAGCTTCAGCCAATGCTTGGGCTGGTACGGCACGTTGTCGGCGGCGAATGCGGCCGGCTTGCCGTCCTTGCCGACGTAGGCGCGGTAGAACGAGAAATCGCCGGTGTGGCGCGGCCACATCCAGTTGTCGACGTCACCGCCGAACTTGCCGACGCTGCCCGGGGGCGCATAGGCCAGGCGCACGTCCTTGATTTCCATGTTCTTGAACAGGCGGTAGGTGTTGCCGCCAGAGAAGCTGTACAGGGTGCAGCTGTAGGCGTCATCGGTTTCGCAGGCGGCGATGGCCTGCTTCTCGAAGGCCTCCAGCGCCTGGGTGCGCTTGAGCGGGTCGTTGCCGGCGCCAGCGATGGCGGCCTTGGCCTGTGCGGTGACGTCGGTGATGTCGTCCAACACGTAGATGCGGGCGTTCGGGCCAGCGCTCAGTTCGTCCTTCAGGGTCGGCGCGTTGAAGCCGTCCTTGATCAGATTCTTCTCGGCGGTGGAGTTCAGCTGGATCGAGCCGTAGGCGCAATGGTGGTTGGTCACCACCAGGCCCTGCGGCGACACGAAGCTGGCGGTGCAGCCGCCCAGCGCAACCACCGCGCCCATCGGGTCGCCGGTCAGGTTGGCCAGCTGCTGCGGGTCCAGCTTCAGACCCGCCTGCTTCAGCGGGCCGGCAATTTCTGGCAGCTGCTGCGGCACCCACATGCCTTCGGCAGCCTGCGCGGTTTGGGCCAGGCCCAGGCCCGCAATGATGGAAAACGCAAGAAAATTCAGGCGCATATGGCAATACCGAAAGTTTGGAACGGCCGATTGTAGCGGCTGCAACTGTCCACCGCCCCTGTCATCGGTCAGTACCGGGCGGTTACGGCTGAAAGCTTATAATCGCCCTCTTTCCTCACACTGCGGTCTCCTGCAATGGCACAGACGATGAAGGCGCTGGTGAAGCGCGAAGCGACCAAGGGCATCTGGATGGAAGAGGTGCCGGTGCCTACGCCGGGCCCGAACCAGGTGCTGATCAAGCTGGAAAAGACCGCCATCTGCGGCACCGACCTGCACATCTACCTGTGGGACGAGTGGAGCCAGCGCACCATCAAGCCGGGTCTGACCATCGGCCACGAGTTTGTCGGCCGCATCGCCGAGATCGGCCCGGGCGTGACCGGCTATGAAATCGGCCAGCGCGTCTCGGCCGAAGGCCACATCGTCTGCGGTCATTGCCGCAACTGCCGCGGCGGCCGCCAGCACCTGTGCCCGAACACCGTCGGCATCGGCGTCAACGTCAACGGCGCCTTCGCCGAATACATGGTGATGCCGGCCACCAACCTGTGGCCGATCCCGGACCAGATCCCGTCCGAGCTGGCTGCGTTCTTCGACCCTTACGGCAACGCCGCGCATTGCGCGCTGGAGTTCGACGTGATCGGCGAAGACGTGCTGATCACCGGCGCCGGTCCGATCGGCATCATTGCTGCCGGCATCTGCAAGCACATCGGTGCGCGCAATGTGGTGGTCACCGACGTCAATGATTTCCGCCTGAAGCTGGCTGCCGACATGGGCGCCACGCGCGTGGTCAACGTCGCCAACCAGTCGCTGAAGGACGTGATGGCCGAGCTGCACATGGAAGGCTTCGACGTGGGCCTGGAAATGAGCGGCAACCCGCGCGCGTTCAACGACATGCTCGATTGCATGTACCACGGCGGCAAGATCGCCATGCTCGGAATCATGCCGCGCGGCGCCGGTTGCGACTGGGACAAGATCATCTTCAAGGGCTTGACCGTGCAGGGCATTTACGGCCGCAAGATGTACGAGACCTGGTACAAGATGACCCAGCTGGTGCTGGGCGGTTTCCCGCTGGGCAAGGTGATGACCCACCAGTTGCCGGTTGACCGCTTCCAGGAAGGTTTCGACCTGATGGAACAGGGCAAGGCAGGCAAGGTCGTGCTGAGCTGGAACTGATCACCGTCGGGTGACAAACGAAAGGCGCCGCAAGGCGCCTTTTGCCTATATGCGGGACAGTGGGGTTTGTGGGAGCGGCGTAAGCCGCGAAGCTGGGCGCAATAGAGTACCGGGCGTGCTGGCGACCTGATAGACCATCAGCTTCGCGGCTTACGCCGCTCCCACAAAAACACCCCGGGCAAAAAAAAGGCGCCTTTCGGCGCCTTTTCCGTTGCATCGATCACATCTGGATCAGGGCACGTCGACCGAGACGCTGAACACCACGCCCGGCTTGTAGGTGTCCGAGCCGCGACGCAGGTCGGCAGCATCCGAACCGAAGGTGTCGTAGTAACCCAGGGTTGCGGTCGCCGGGCCGAAACCCTTGGACACCGACACCGAACCATCGAAGTAATCCGAACGGCGCGGCCATTCGTTTGCGTCAGCCTTGATCGTGGTGTAACCGGCCGATGCGCCGACCGAGAAACCGTGGCCGATCTCGTAGCTGGCATCCAGGCCGGCGTAGATCTGCTCGGCGCCGCTGTTGCTGTAATCGTCGGCATAACCCAGCAGGCCGCTGACGACCACCGGGCCGGTCCAGGTCACCTTGGCCAGGTATTCGTTGTAATCGATGTCACCGTAGTCGCTGGAGGCGCTGGTGTAGGTGTAGCGGTTCACGCCCAGATCCAGGTTCCAGCTGTCGGACAGGTCCTTGCTCCAGCCGATGTTGTAATCGACCTCGAAGTTCGGGCCGCCTTCGCCGAAATCAACATTCGAGCCCCACACGGTGGCATACAGGCCGAACGGTGCGGTGTAAGTGGCGCCCGCCTGGAAAGCCGGCTCATTGTCGGTCTGCGACACACCACGGAACACGTAATCGGTGGTCACGCCGAAGCTGGCGCTGAACGGAGAGGTGGACTCCTCACTCTCCTGGGCACTGACGGCAAACGGAACGGACAACAGGGCGGCGCAGGCCACGGCGACAAGACGCTTGCTGTGCATCATGCGAATCTCCAGGGTGTGGGGGAGCCGATGCCCGAGCGGCAGCGGTTCACAAATTTTTAACCGCAATGATATTGCGATGCAACATCCACGTGCCCCGGATTCGTCTCAAATCAACGTTCAGCCAAAGGAAATACCCCGTAACGACGGGCTCCCAGCCGGATTGACTGACCCGCCGAATAAGCCGGCGCATCGGCTGGTAACTCCACTTCCAGCTCGGTAGTTGCGCCAGCCAGGCGCGCGCGCAGACGCTGGCGCGGGCCACTGCGCTGCACCAGCCCGACCGTCGCCTGCCAATGGCCATCGGCCTCGACCAGCAGATCCTCCGGCCGCACGAATACCTCCAGCGCCTCGCCCTCCGGCACTGAGCTGGTGCGCGGCCACTGTGCCCCGGCCACTTCCAGCGTCTGGCCCTGCGCGCGCGCCGGCAGCCGGTTGGCCTCACCGACGAAGCCATAGACGAACGGCGAAGCCGGCTGGTCATAAACCTCGCCAGGTGTACCCACCTGCTCGATGCGGCCACGGTTGAGGATGGCGACACGGTCGGCCAGCTCCAGCGCCTCTTCCTGATCGTGGGTGACGAATACCGTGGTCAGCCCGGTGCGGTCGTGCAGTTCGCGCAGCCAACGCCGCAGGTCACGCCGCACCTGTGCATCCAGCGCACCAAACGGTTCGTCCAGCAGCAGTACACGCGGCTCGATGGCCAGCGCGCGGGCCAGTGCCACCCGCTGCCGTTGACCACCGGACAGCTGCGCCGGGTAGCGCCCGCCCAGCCCATCAAGCTGTACCAGCGCCAGCAACTCATCAACCTTGGCGTCGATGCGTGCCTTCGGCCAACGCTCGGCACCGCGTCGTACTTCCAGCCCGAAGGCGATATTGCGGCGCACGTCCAGATGCTTGAACAAGGCGTAGTGCTGGAACACGAAGCCAGCGCGGCGCGCCTGCACGCTCAAGCCGGTGGCATCCTCGCCATCGAACAGGATTTCGCCACGCTCGGGATGTTCCAAGCCGGCCAGTGCGCGCAGCAAGGTGGTCTTGCCCGAGCCCGATGGCCCCAGCAGCGCCAGCAGCTCACCACTGCGGATATCCAGACTGACGCCGTCCAGCGCCGGGAACGTGCCGTACTGCTTGCCCAGGTTGTGTATGCGGATGTTCATTGCGACCTCAATGACGATGGGCGGCGGCCAGCGATTGACCGTGGCGCCACTCCAGGAATGATTTCACCACCAGCGTCAGCAAGGCGGTGGCGGCCAGCAGCGAGGCGCAGGCAAACGCAGCGCTGTAGGCGTATTCGTTGTAGAGAATTTCAACGTGCAGCGGCAGCGTATTGGTGCGCCCGCGGATATGCCCGGATACCACCGACACCGCACCGAACTCACCCATCGCCCGCGCGCTGCACAACAGCACGCCGTACAGCAGGCCCCAGCGGATGTTCGGCAAGGTCACCTTCCAGAACATCTGCCAGGCATTGGCACCCAGGGTCAGCGCTGCCAGTTCTTCATCACTGCCCTGCTGCTCCATCAAGGGCATCAGTTCGCGGGCAATGAAGGGGAAGGTGACGAACACCGTGGCCAGCACGATGCCGGGTATCGCAAACACGATGCGTGGCAGCTGCAGCAGGGTCTCGCCCAGCACCGGCAGGTGCAGGCGCACCCCGTCTTCGATCATCGGCCAGAACCAACCATCGCGGCCGAACAACAGGATGAAGACCAGACCTGCTACCACCGGCGATACCGAGAACGGCAGGTCGATCAGGGTCACCAGCCAGCGTTTGCCCGGGAAGCTGTGCTTGCTCACCACCCAGGCCGCAGCGACGCCGAAGACAAGATTCAGCGGCACGACTATTGCCGTTACCAACAAGGTCAGGCGAATCGCCGACAAGGCATCCGGATCACTGATCGCATTCCAGAACGCCAGCACACCACCACGCAACGCCTCGACAAATACCAGCACCAGCGGCAGCAACAGGAACGACAGCAGAAAACCCAACGCACCAAGAATCAGCAGCACCTGTACCCAGCGCGGTTCGCTGGTCACCTGCTGCGGCTTGGCCACACGCTCACTACGGTCCATGCTCACCGACAACTCCGACAACAACTCGTTCATCGCGCGCCCCTGCGTTGCAGGCGCGCCTGCAAGGTATTGACCAGAAGTAGCAGCACGAACGACAGCAGCAACATCGCCCCCGCAATCGCGGTGGCGCCGGCGTAGTCGAACTCCTCCAGTCGAATGGTGATCAGCAGCGGCGCGATCTCGGTGACGCTGGGCATGTTGCCGGCGATGAAGATCACTGAGCCGTACTCACCTACGCCACGCGCGAAGGCCAGCGCAAAGCCGGTCAACATCGCCGGCCACAGGCTCGGCAGCACTACCCGCACGATGGTCTGGAAGCGCGTTGCACCGAGTGTGGCCGAGGCCTCCTCGTACTCGCGCTCGGCTTCGGCCAATACCGGCTGCACGATGCGCACCACGAATGGCAGGCCGACAAACACCAGCGCCACCACGATGCCCAGCGGCGTGTACGCCACTTTGATACCCAACGGCTCCAGCCATTGCCCTATCCAACCCTGGCCGCCATACAACGCAGTCAAGGCAATGCCGGCCACGGCGGTGGGCAAGGCGAACGGCAGATCGATCATCGCGTCGAACAGGCGCCGGCCGGGGAAGTTGTAGCGCACGAACACCCACGCTACCCACGTACCCATCACCGTATTGAACGCGGCCGCCGCGAAGGCGGTACCGAAGCTCAGCCGCAGCGCGGCGAGCACCCGCGGCTCGGTCCATATCTGCCAGATGCCGCCCAGTCCCAACCCTGCCGCTTTCAGGAACACGCCCAGCAGCGGGATCAGGACGATCAGCCCCAGCCAGAACAAGGTGATGCCCATACCAAGACCAAAGCCGGGGAGTACCCGGCGTTGGCTTCGCACACGTGTTTGCAGTGTTTGTGCTGTTGCTGACACGGTCTACTTGCTCGCTTGGATCTGATCGAAGACGCCGCCATCGGCGAAGTGCTCGGCCTGCGCCCTGCCCCACGAACCGAAGGCGCTGCGGATGGTCACCAACTGCACCTGCGGGAAGCGCGCCACATCGGCCGGTGCCGCGTATTGCGGCGAACGCGGGCGGTAGTAATGACGCGCGGCGATGCGCTGGCCTTCCGGCGAGTACAGGTATTGCAGATAGGCCTGGGCTACATCGCGGGTGCCATGACGGTCGACGTTGCGATCCAGCAACGCTACCGATGGCTCGGCCAGGATCGACAGCTTGGGCACCACGATCTCGAACTTGTCCGGACCCAGTTCTTCCTGGGCGAGGAAGGCTTCGTTTTCCCAGGCCAGCAGGACATCACCAATACCGCGCTGGACAAAGGTAGTCGTGGCACCACGCGCACCGGTATCAAGCACCGGCACATTGCGGAACAACGCGCGCATGTAGTTCAGGATCTTGTCGCGGTCACCTTTGAAGATGTGATCGGCGTACGCCCAGGCTGCGAGATAGTTCCAGCGTGCACCGCCGGAGGTCTTCGGGTTCGGCGTCACCACCGATACGCCGCTGCGCAGCAGGTCCGGCCAATCGCGGATGCCCTTGGGATTGCCCTTGCGCACCAGGAACACAATCGTCGAAGTGTAGGGCGCGCTGTTTTCCGGCAGGCGGCTTTCCCAGTTGGCCGGCAGCAGCTTGGCCTTGTCGGCGATCGCATCCACGTCATAGGCAAGGGCCAACGTGACCACGTCGGCTTCAATACCATCGATCACCGTGCGCGCCTGCTTACCGGAGCCTCCGTGCGAGGTTTCGATGGTGACGTTGTCGCCCTTGGTTTCCTTCCAATGCTTGGCGAACGCAGCGTTGAAATCGCGGTACAGCTCGCGGGTCGGGTCATAGGAAACATTGAGCAGTTGCACATCACGCGCAAACGCGGCGCCGGCACTCAAGGTCAGGGCGAACGCCAGTGCTGCTGTGGCAAGGCGAGATACATAGGAATGGGTCATCAGGGCTCTCCGTCAGAAGGAAACTTGCAGGCGCGAGAAAACAGCTTTTTCATCAGGCAACTTCGCGCCAGCGGAAGCCGCATCAAAACTGCTATGCAGATAATTGGTCGCCAGCTTGAGGTTGGCGGTCAGGTACCAGTTGGCACCCACCGTCCACGAGCGAACCTGTGAAGCCGACACGGCCGGATCGGCATAGAACGGGAATGCCGCATCATCGATCTGCAGTTCGCCGTAACGCGCGGTCAGCTCCACCGCGCCGTGCCCACCGTTTGCGCCAAACGGGCGCGAAGGCGTGACACCGCGATAGCTCGCATCCTCACCGGTCAGCACATAGCTGGCGGTGGCCTGCCAGGCGCGGTTGTCCAAGCGCTTGCGGATCCCGTTGCGTGCAACCTCCTGTTCCGAAGCGATGTACTCAGCCTGCAGGCCCAATCCATTGCGGTAGAACCAGCCCTGCGGCGACCAGCGGCGATGTTCGCCATCGGCTACCACTGCGCTGCGGTAAGCAAAGAACGGGGCCTGGCCGGGCGTGCGATAGCGCGGCAGATAATTGTTGCCGCTACCATGCTTTTCGCCAGTGCTTGCGCCGAGGCCGAAGCCCAGACCTGCCCATGCGCTGTCACTGCCCTTGAGCGGCTCGAAGAACACACGCCCTGCATATTCGAAGTCGTCATCCGGATTGCTGGTAACCGCATCACGGCCATCAACGGTGCCGTTGAACACGCCCAGCGCATAGCTGAACTTGCCCTTGGCCACTTCGCCCTGCAGCTGCACGCCGAGGTCGCGGTTCGGCGCCAATTCGCTGGCCAGCGCGCGCTCCACATCGACCAGTGCCGAGGATGACTGCAGCCGTTCCAGACCGACCGGCGAGGTGAACTTGCCGACGCGTACCGTGTAGGCAGGATCGAAACGCAGATCGGCGTAGGCATCGACGATGCTCGCGCTGTCACCTGCAAACTCCGGGGTGAAGCGATAGGCGACCAGCTTGCCCAGCGAGCCTTCCAGGGTGGGTCGGGCGGTGCGCAGCAGGAAGGTGTCGTTCTGGTTGGCATCGCCGCCGAGGAACACGCGTGCATCGCCCTGCAGCAGACCGCGCAGCTTCAGCTCATAGTTGCCGTCGCCGGATTTGAACGAAGCACCCTTCTGGTCGATGGCGATCTTCGGTGCGCTCTTGGCGGCGGCAACCCGTTCTTCTTCCGCCAGCTCAAGACGACGCTCGAGGATGCGCAGGCGCTGGTCCAGATCGGCCAGGCCTACGCCTTCGCTTGCGCCATCACTGACGCCGGCCAGCCGCTCCAGTCGCTGCAGGCGGTCCTGCAACTGCTCCACGGTGAGTTGCTGCGCCTGCGCCGATGACCCCGCCCCACACGCCGCCAGGGCCAGGCTGAGGGACAACAGCTTCCTGGATGGCAGGGTGAATGGGGGGCGTGTGAAGGTCATCGGCGTCTCCTGGTGGGTGGGTGTGCAGTCGATGCTGCGGGTGCACACCCGTTACCGAGAAATGACTTAGGCCGCCGCGCTTATATCCTTTGTGCATGACGACAACGCCGGGACACGGGGAAGGCTAAAATTGGCGTTCCACTTGACCGCAAGACCCTGCCATGACCGAAACCGCGAACATCTCCCCGCTGACCCGGCACTACGCCGAGGAACTGGACGCCATCCGCGCGCAGGGGCTGTTCAAGTCCGAACGCATCATCACCAGCCCGCAGTCGGCCGAGATCACCCTCGACGACGGCCGCACGGTGCTGAACTTCTGTGCCAACAACTACCTGGGCCTGGCCGACCACCCGGACCTGATCCAGGCGGCCAAGGACGCGCTGGACAGCCACGGCTTCGGCATGGCCTCGGTGCGCTTCATCTGCGGCACCCAGGACCTGCACAAGCAGCTGGAAAAGCAGATTGCCGAGTTCTTCGGCAAGGACGACACCATCCTCTACGCCGCTTGCTTCGACGCCAACGGCGGCCTGTTCGAGCCACTGCTGGGCGAGAACGACGCGATCATTTCCGACGCGCTGAACCACGCCTCCATCATCGATGGCGTGCGCCTGTGCAAGGCCAAGCGTTTCCGCTACGCCAACTGCGACATGGCCGATCTGGAAGCGCAGCTGCAGGCCGCTGATGCCGCTGGCTGCAAGACCAAGCTGATCACCACTGACGGCGTGTTCTCGATGGACGGCTTCATCGCTCCGCTCGATGAGATCACCGCGCTGGCCAAGAAGTACGGCGCACTGGTGCATATCGACGAATGCCATGCCACCGGCTTCCTCGGTGCCACTGGCCGCGGTTCGGCCGAAGTGAAGGGCGCGCTCGACAAGATCGACATCATCACCGGCACCCTGGGCAAGGCCATGGGCGGCGCGTTGGGCGGCTTCACCTGCGCCAGCGCCGAGGTCATCGAACTGCTGCGTCAGCGCTCGCGTCCCTACCTGTTCTCCAACTCGCTGCCGCCGCATGTGGTTGCTGCCGGCATCAAGGCGTTCGAGATGTTGGCTGCCGCCGATGACCTGCGTGAAACGCTGCGCGAGAACACCGTTTACTTCCGCGAAAAGATGACCGCCGCCGGTTTCGACGTGAAGCCGGGCGTGCATCCGATCAGCCCGGTGATGCTGTACGACGCACCGCTGGCGCAGAAGTTCGCCCAGCGTCTGCTGGAAGAAGGCATCTATGCGATCGGCTTCTTCTTCCCGGTAGTGCCCAAGGGCCAGGCCCGCATCCGCACCCAGATCAGCGCCGCACATAGCCGCGCGCATCTGGACCGCGCGATCGATGCCTTCACCCGGATTGGTCTGGAGCTGGGCGTGATCAAGGGCTGAGTGTTGCGACCCTTGGCTTGAAAACAAAGCAGGCGCCGAAAGGCGCCTGTTTTTTTCGTCCTGTAGTGCCGAGCCATGCTCGGCAGAGGCCTTACCGGTAAAGCCCCTTGCCGAGCA